>JADGPM010000322.1 GCA_017882425.1 Solirubrobacteraceae bacterium | reverse complement strand
GCCGGAACGCGAGCGAGCCGTAGGAGCCGACGATTTCGCCGTTTGCGAAATGACAGAGCGTGTTGTCAGCCAGCGGCGGCGTGCCTTCGATGTTGGCCTGTCCCGGCCGACCGTCGGAGACTGTCCAGAACTCATCCGGCCCTGCCCAGGCGATCCGCCCGTCGGTGGCCCCGCATTTGTCCGACAGCTCGTGCCATGTCACGCCGTTGTACGCCCAGATCCCCGGAGGGATCGTCGGCGGGTTGCCAGCAGCGATCAGCAGGCCGCGGTTCGGCGCCCAGAACTCGATGTCGCCGATCTTGCCCAGCCCGATCGGCGTGGGCGCTTTCTGGCCGGTCGGGAGTTCAGGCGCCGACGGCTGTTCCAGGCGCCAGGAGGCGCCTTCGTCGGCGCTCGCTGCGCTCGCGGTGGGGCCGGCTCCAAGCGCCAGCGCGAGGAAGGCCCCGAGCATCGCGAGCAGGGGTCGAGAGTCGCAGCGCCCGATCGATCGAGATCGTCTCATTTTCGCTTGCCCCTCCGCGAGTCGGACTTCGCTGTGCGCGGTTGCGCCCGCTTGTGCGCCTTGGCGTGAACGGTGCGCGCGAACGTGACGGGGACGCTCTGGCGCAGGGTCTTGTGCCCGGACGCGGAGAAGGTCACGGTGACCGTTGCCGACAGCCCGCCGCGCGCGCCGGCAAGCGAGCCATAAGGGCGTGCGAGCTTCAAGGTCAGCGTCGCAACGCCGTATGCGCTCGGCCGGGTTGAGCGCGTCGCGACCGTGCGGGTCTGCACCGTCGTGCGCGCGCGCGCGCGTCGCGCCGTACCGTGGGCCTTGCGCGGCTTTCCCGCCAAGCGCACCCACACCGCACTCTGCGCGCCGGCGCGCAGAGTGCCCGCGCCGGGAACGCGAGCCTCCAGCACGACGGTGCCGTCGCGCCGGGAGAGCGCCGTCAGGCCGAGCGACCAGACCGAGCCGAGCAACGGGCCCGCCGGCGGGGGCGAGATCAGCTGCGGCGTTGGTGTGGCCGCAAAGCGCATCCGCGGCACGACGAACGCGTCGCTGGCGTGGTTGCCGTCGCCATAGACCAGGTTGTCCGCTTCGGAGGAGAACGCAAGCTCGTCGCCATTGTTGGACAGCGACGGCGACGCGGTCGTACCGGGGTCGCCGCTCGGGGCTTCGCTCGGTTCGCCGTTGAAGCCCCGCGTGACGCGCGTCAGCGTGTCGTTGGCGAAGTCGACGTCGTAGAGCTCGACCATGCCGACGGCGGCGCCTGCCCCACTCACGTAGCTCGGGGAGCCGAGCGGAAAGACCGTTCGCGCGGTCGTGAAGACGACCTGACTGCCGTTGGGGGAGACGCCGAGATCGACGATCGGGGCAGTCCGCGCCTCGTTGCTGGTGCTGCCGCCGGCGAGCTCGGTCAGCCTGCGCGCCGACTGCACGCGGGTCAGCCCGTCGCGCATGTCGACGACGTACAGGTCGTCGGAGGATTCGCCGACTTTCAGTTCTTCGCCGCTGGCGACTTCGCGCGCGGTCGCGATGAACGCGACCGTCGTGCCATCGGCGCTGAGGCGCGGAAGATAGTCATAGAGTGTGCTCAGGGTCCAGATCCCCGGCGCCGAGTTGCTCCCGCCCGCTGTGTCGAACGGTCCCTGGCAGGGGTCGGCGAGCGTCGCCGGCGCGATCAGGCTTTCCTCCCCGCTGGCGGCGCACGCGGGGTTTGCCGGATCCGAGCCGCCGGTGACGCGCCGCGTCGGGGCGCCCTGGCCCGCGCCGATCCTTCGCCAAAGCGGCTCGTTGTAGATCGGTTCGTGAGCGTGGTCGTTTCCAAGCGCCGCCGCCTGTTCGCCGATCTGCTGACCCATCCAGGCAACCGTCGAGCCGTCCGCGCTGAGCGAGGCGCCGGCCCAGGGGGCTGGGAAGGCCATGCTGGCGGGGAACGGACCGCCGCCATACACGGCGCCGTAGTGTTCGCTGAGCGGGACGGGTTCGGGTTGTCCGGCCGCATCGAGCAGAGCGCCCCCGCTGCCGGGGTCGCGGCGCACGCTCACCAGCTCGGTGGCACGGGTGTCGAGGTTTCGCACGAGCACCTGCAGCGCCGGCGTTTCAGGAGCTTCCGACAGGCCGGACGGAGCCGCGCGGCCGGGGTTCGTGGCGTCCGATGCCGCCGTGGTGACGAACGCGACCAGGCGGCCGTTCGCGCTGAGCGCGGAGCGTCCGCTGGCCACGGAGCCGAGGTGGGTTTCTTCGAATGCCTGTTCGGAACCGTAGGTATAGGTCAGACCCTGATTCCCGCCACTGACCGAGGAGGCGAGCGTGAACGCGCACGCTTCTTGCGAGGACGCCGCTTCTTCCCAGCCGATCGGGCAAGGGCTTGAGTCGGGCTTGCCCATGTCGCGCACGTACACGTCGGGCGCGCGGTTGACGTCGTGCTGTTCGTCCAGGCGCGCGGTCGTCGTAAAGCTGACGTAGCGGCCGTCTTCGCTGATCGACGGCTCGACCGCGTCGCCTTCGGCGACCACCGACACCACACCGCTGACGAGGTCGCGCCGGAAGACGCCCTGCCGGCCGCCGAGCGAGCCGTCGAAGGCGACATAGCGCCCGTCTCCCGAGATCGCCGCGTGGGCTGCGTGGTCGGCCTGCTCGTTGTGCGAGGTCCCCGCGACGGTGCCCGCCGAGACGAGCGAGATCGGACCGAACACATCGGCTCGGGCCGGCGCGCCGCCGGCGAGCAGCACGATCGAGACGGCGCCCACGACCGCCGTTGCGAGCCCGGCCCTCATCGGACGCTCACCAGCCGGCGCACGATCGCTTGGTTTCCGATCCGATCGCGGACGCGAGCGACGATCGTGTAGACCCCCGGCGAGGCATAGCGATGGCTGACACGAGCCCGCTTGGCAACACGGTGGCCGTCGCCGAAGCTGACGCTGATCGCCGCCTTGGCGACGCCCGAGTCAGGATCGCGGATCCGCACGCTCACGGCGTGGCCGCCGGCCGTCTGCACGATCTTCACGGTCGGCGGCGTCCCGTCGACGCGAAGCGACGCCGCCGAGCTCAAGGTCTGCTGGCCGTCGAGGTCGGTCGCCAGGACCTGGACGCGATGGACACCGCTTCCCAGGCCCCTGGCGTCAAGGCGCATCGCGAGATTCCCGGTCGGCCCCGCCTGCGGGCGGCCGTCGAGGACGACGCGATAGCTCAGCGGCCCGTCGGCGCTCGTCGCCGGCAGCCAGCCGACACTCGCCGCCGATGGCTTCACCCAGCCTTGCGGCGTCGTGAGGATGAACTGCACCGGAGGCGCGGTCGCCTGCGCGGCGACGATCGCGGCGTTTCCGAGCGGTCCCTGGCGAAATCCGACGAGCCCGTCGCCCAGGCCCGAGCGCCCGACCGCCAGTTCGACGACTTCGCCACCGGCGCCGCCGCTGACGAGCGCCGTCTGCGCCGCGCCGCCGGAGAAGTCCTCGAGCACGCTGACCGCCGGGTTGCCCTGGGCGTCAGCGCTCGGCCACGCGGAGACGCCGCCGCCGGTCGGGTTCATCACGCTCGCCGCCGCCAGTTCGCCGCCGGCGAAGGGCGGACCGAGCGACAGCGCAGCGGTGAGTCCACGGCCGTTGCCCTCGATCACGCGGGGGGTCCCGTTGGAGTCGTACACGAGGCGCATGTCCTGCTTTTCGTCGATGTCGATGCTCGGCGGACCGATCTGCGCCGCGGCGCCGCCGGCGACGTCCGCGTCGACGACCGCGGCGCCGAGGAACTTCGAGCCGTCCGCCGATTCGCCGTCCGGCAGCGTGTTGAGGAAGATCCGCGGGCCCGGTAGCGGCGACCCGGGGCCAACGTCCTGCCGGTAGGCGACCTCAGCTTGCCCGAGCCGCGAGATCGCGACGCTGGGAGCGTCGGCGTCGTCGTCGATCGGCGTTCCGTTGAAGCTCGTGGCGCTCACAGGGAGCACGTAGTCGAGCGTGCTGCCGAACAGGCGCCTCGCCCAGATTCGCGCGACGCCTTCGACGTCGGGCTCCTGCCAGACAACGACGCCGTTGCCGGTCGGGCCGATCGTCATCTGCGGAGCGTTGGCTGCGGTGGGCGGACGCATCGAGACGCCCGAGTTGCGGTTGATCGCACCCAGTCGCGACCACCGGCGCCCGGCATAGTGGGCCGCACGCACGTCCTCGATCACGTCGCCCGGGCGCAGCAGCGGGATCACGTTCTGCAGCGCGCGGTTGACGACGCGGTAGACGACATCGGCCTGGCCCGACGAGCTCATCGCCACGTCTGGGCTCGTGCCGGTCCCGTCGCCGATATTCGGATCGATCAGGATCGCCGGCCCGAACGACGAAGAGCCAGAGCTGAGCGTCGCGCCGACGAGCTCGTCGACCGGGAGTTCTCCTTCGGTCGCGAACGGCGTCGCCCAGACGACGACGAGCTCGCCGCCGTCAGCCGCCCCGATGCGCGGCCAGCTCGCCGCGAAGGGCTGTTCGGTATCCACCCGGATCGGCGCCAGCCAGCGGCCTTCGACGTAGCGCGAGACGAATACGTGGGCCACGCCGCCCACTCGCTTGAGATAGACGAGGCCGCCGGTTCCGTCTTCGGCCATCGCGACGCCGCCAAAGCCGATGATGTCCTCGCTGGGACCGTCGATCGTCGTCGCGGGCAGGATCACGGCGTGCGCCGGTCCGGCTTGCAACGCGAGCACGATGAGAACCGGGACGAGCAGCCCGAGCGCGCGTGTGAGGAGCCTCCCGACCCTGGCCGCGTCCGCCGAACTCTCCCGATACGCAACCTTCGCGGGCCGCGTCACGATTCGGATTTGTTCAGCGCACCGGGTGACTTGTTGAAGGCGCACCGGAAGTTCTCGGGGTTGATCACCGGCTCGGAGCCGGCGAAGCCGCCTTTGGTGCCGTTGCTGTACACGGTCACGTACTGCAGCGATTCGGGAAGCGGGTTCGCCGCGAGCGGCACCGGGTTGGCCTGTCCCTGGCGCGGGTTGCCGGTCGACCCTTCGCTGACGCCCTCGAACCCGGCCGCCGCCGAGCCTGCTTCGGTCGTCACGAGCGTCGAGGTCATCTCGCGCTGGTCTTTCAGGCCGCGGCTCGGGTCGAGCGGGATCGTCGCCGTCAGCTGGGAGTCGTGGATCGTCGACTCGAGCTTGACCCGATTTGCAGCGCCGAGCAGTTGCGCGGCCGTCGGCAGCCAGCCCCCTTCGGCCACGCACGCCTTGCTCGCGAAGACGTAGTTGTTCTTGCCCGCCTGCGCGTTCGAGACGGGGTACGGCGCCGTGTCCAGGCACCAGCTGCCGAGGTCGACCGTCGCAGGCGGGCACGTTCCGCTGAGCTGCGCCGCCGTCTTCCCGCCGATGCGCGTGGCGTTCTTGACTGTCGGGATCGCCGAGGCGGGAAATTTACGGTTCTTGCCCAGCAGCAGCACGCCGCCGGCATGGGGCTTTGAGCTTACGGGGTGCCCCGCGATCGCGCTGGCTACGGCGTGACGAGCCGCGTCGGCAAGACCTGTCGTCGAGAAGATGAGCGCGATCAGCGAGAGCGCGAGCGCCGGCGAAGGCCACCGGCGCGCGCTGCTGGCGCCGGTGGCCGCACGTCGGCGAATGCTCACGTCGCATCCTTGTCGCGTGCCGTGAAGCGCGGCGGCGAGGCGCAGCGGATACTGCGCAGCTCCTCCAGCGTCGTCTCGTGCACCGTCGAAAGCACCGCGTCCAGTGCCACGCCCGACAGCGTCTCCTGCTCCATCAGCGCCGCCGCCGTCTCTTCGACGGTGCTCCAGTTGCGATCGAGGACCGCCGATGCCCGTGCCTCGGCGTCGCCGACGAGGCGCTCGATCTCGTTGTCGATCAGGTTGAGTGTCTCGGGACCGACCGAGCCGAGGTCTTGCAGCGAGGCACCGAGAAACACCTCTCCGCCCTTCTCGCCGATCGTCACGAGGCCGAGCGCCTCGGACATGCCGAACGACGTGACCATGCTGCGCGCAAGCGCAGTCGCGGCGTGGAGGTCGTCATTGACGCTCGTCGAGACCTGGCCGAAGGCGATCCGCTCTCCGGCCAGGCCCGCCGCGATCACGATCAGCTGGCGCTGCAGGTCGTCCTTGTTCATGATTATCTGGTCGCGGTCGGTGAGCATGTGCGCGGCCGTCCCGAGTTGGCGACCGCGGGCGACGATCGACAGCTTGCGCGTCGAGGCCGTGTGCCCGAGCGCGTCCGTCACGACCGCGTGCGCGGACTCGTGGATGGCGATCAGCCAGCGCTCATCCTCGGTCAGGATGTGGCGCTTGGCCGGGCCGGCGACGACGCGATCGATCGCCTCCTCGAGCGTCGCCTGATCGATCTGCCCGCGACCGTCGCGCACGCTCAGCAGGGCGGCCTCGTTGATCACGTTGGCCAGCTCGGCGCCGCTGAAACCCGGCGTCTGACGCGCGACCTCCTCCAGCGACGCGTCCGGCGCCAGCGGGCGCTTGCCGCCGTGCAGGCGCAGGATCTCGATGCGGCCGTGGACGTCGGGCACGTCGACGACGATCTGACGGTCAAAGCGCCCTGGGCGAAGCAGCGCCGGGTCGAGGATGTCCGGCCGGTTGGTCGCGCCCATCACGACCAGGCCGCCGTCGCCGGCGAAGCCGTCCATCTCGACGAGGATCTGGTTGAGCGTCTGCTCGCGCTCGTCGT
>JADGPM010000071.1 GCA_017882425.1 Solirubrobacteraceae bacterium | reverse complement strand
TGGCGGACATCATGGCCTACGTCCCGTGGGAGGGGTTCGGGCCCTACGAGAGCTGGAACGCCGAGCACACGGTCGCCGGCGGCGAGCATCTGCAGCTCGCCGGGTTCGAGATCGACGTCGTCTTCACGCCGGGTCACAGCCCCGGCCACGTGACCTACGCGCTCTCGGTCCCGGGCCAGGACGAGCTCGGCACCGTGCTCGCCTCGGGCGACGTCCTCTTTCAGGGCTCGGTCGGGCGCACCGATCTTCCCGGCGGCGACCACGCGACGCTGCTGGCATCGATCGCAGGCCTCGTCGAGCGCTACGACGACGAGACGCCGGTGCTGCCCGGGCACATGGGCGTCACGACTCTCGGTCGGGAGCGCGCCGGCAACCCCTTCCTGCAGGACCTCCCGGCGCGTACCGCGTGAGCGACGCGCTGCAGGCTCCCCGCGGCACGTTCGACGTGCTGCCCGAGCAGTCCGCGCTGCGGCTGACCGTCGAGGTCTCCGCGCGCAAGATCCTCGAGGCGGCCGGCTACCGGCGCATCGAGACGCCCGCCTTCGAGGACACGGACGTGTTCCGGCGCACCGTCGGCGAGTCGACCGACATCGTCCAGAAGGAGATGTACACGCTGATCGACGGCGGCGGGCGCTCGCTGACGCTGCGCCCCGAGGTGACCGCCCCGATCGTGCGCGCCTACGCCGAGCACGGCATGCACAAGCTCGCCCAGCCGGTGAAGCTCTGGTACCTGTCGAGCTGCTTTCGCTACGAGCGCGCGCAGGCCGGGCGCTATCGCCAGTTCTGGCAGATCGGCGCGGAGGCGATCGGCTCCGAGGACCCCGCGGTCGACGCCGAGTCGATCCTGCTGCTCGCCGCGATCCTCGAGGAGCTCGGGGTGCGCGGTGTGCGGCTGCGCCTGGCGAGCCTCGGGACGCCGGCGTCGCGAGCGCGCTACCGCGAGCTGCTGCAGGCGCACCTTCGCGCGCACGAGGACCGCCTCGCCCACGACGTGCGCGAGCGCATCGACCTCAACCCGCTGCGCGCCTTCGACTCCGACCACGCGGGCACGCGCGAGGTCATGCAGACGGCGCCGCTGCTGCTGGACCACCTCGACGCGGCGGACGTGGAGCACTTTGCGACGGTCCGCGCGCTGCTCGACGCGTCGGAGCTCGGCTACGAGATCGACCCGACGCTCGTGCGCGGGCTGGACTACTACACGCGCACCGTCTTCGAGTTCACCTCCGAGGCGCTCGGCGCCCAGAGCGGGGTCGGCGGCGGCGGGCGCTACGACGGCCTCGCCGAGCAGCTCGGGGCGCACGCGACGCCCGGCATGGGCTGGGCGGCCGGGATCGAGCGGATCCTGCTGGCCGCCGAGGAGCGCCCGGTGCCCGAGCCCGTCTGCGACCTCTTCGTCGCCGTCGGCGGCGACGGCGCCCCGGAGCGCACCGCGGCCTTCCTGCTCGCCGCGCAGGCGCGCCGCGCGGGCGTGCCTGCGCAGGTCGAGCTCGCCGGGCGATCGCTGAAGGGCCAGTTCAAGCAGGCCGCGCGGCTGCGTGCGCGCTACGTCGCGATCGTCGGCGCGGACGGCATCGAGCTCAAGGACATGGAGAACGGCGAGCAGTCCGCGGTGCCCTCGCCGTCGGCCGTCGTCGCAACGGTGCTGCGCGGTAGGTTCGAGACGTGATCTCGCCTCCGCGCCCGAACGCCTACCGCGACAGCTGGAGCGGCGACCTCGACGCCGCGCGCGCCGGGCAGGACGTGCGCGTGGCCGGCTGGGTGCACCGCCGCCGCGACCACGGCGGGCTGATCTTCATCGACCTGCGCGACCGCTCCGGCCTCGTCCAGCTCGTCTTCCACCCGGAGACGAGCGGGCCGGCCTTCGCGCTGGCCGAGCGGCTGCGCTCCGAGCACGTCATCTCCGCCGCCGGGACGGTCGTGCGGCGCGAGGAGGGCAACGTCAACCCGAACCTCGCGACCGGTGAGATCGAGATCACGATCACCGGCCTCGACGTGCTCGCCGAGAGCGAGACGCCGCCGTTCCCGATCGACGAGGACACCCCGGTCGACGAGACGCTGCGCCTGAAGTACCGCTGGCTGGACCTGCGCCGCCAGGGCATGCTCGACGCGATGCTCGCGCGCACGCTCGTCACGCGCACGATGCGCCGCGTGCTCGACGAGCGCGACTTCCTGGAGCTCGAGACGCCGATCCTGACGAAGTCGACGCCCGAGGGCGCGCGCGACTTCCTGGTGCCCAGCCGGCTGAGCGCGGGCTCCTGGTACGCGCTGCCGCAGTCCCCGCAGCTCTTCAAGCAGCTCTTCATGATGGCCGGGTACGAGCGCTACTACCAGATCGCCCGCTGCTTCCGGGACGAGGATCTGCGCGCCGATCGCCAGCCGGAGTTCACGCAGCTCGACCTGGAGATGGGCTTCGTCGTCGAGGACGACGTCATCGAGGTGATGGAGGCGGTCATGTCCGCCGTCTTCGAGGCGACCGGCTTCGAGGCGCCGCCCGCGCCATGGCCGCGCATGACCTACGACGAGGCCGTCGCGCGCTTCGGGATCGACCGGCCCGACACGCGCTTCGGGCTGGAGATCCGCGACGTCTCCGAGCACGTCCGCGGCTCGGACTTCAAGGTGTTCGAGAGCGTGTTGGGCGCCGGCGGGGTGGTGCGCGCGCTCAACGCCGGGAAGCGCGAGCTCTCGCGCTCGGAGCTCGACGGCCTCAACGACGTCGTGCGCATCCATGGCGCGAAGGCGGTCGCCCCGATCTACCTCGGAGCAGACGCGGGATGGGCGGGAAACCTGGCGAAGTTCTTCAGCGCCGAGCAGATCGCCGCCGTCAACGCCGAGCTGGAGGCGGGTGCGGGCGACCTGCTGCTGTTCGTCGCCGACGCCCCGCACGTCGCCGCGGCGTCGCTCGGCGGCCTGCGGCTCGAACTGGGCCAACGCTTCGGGCTGATCCCCGAGGGCGGTCACGACGTGCTCTGGATCGTCGACTTCCCGATGTTCGAGCGCGACGAGTCCGAGCCCGCACGGCCGCGCTGGGCGGCGATCCACCATCCCTTCACCGCACCCGCGGGGGATCTCGCCGACCCGGCGAACCTGCTCTCGCGCGCCTACGACCTCGTCGTCGACGGCGTCGAGGTCGGCGGCGGATCGATCCGAATCCACACGCCGGAGGTCCAGCGGCAGGTCTTCGACCTGCTGGGCCTCGACGGCGACGAGGCGCGTGAGCAGTTCGGGTTCCTGCTCGACGCGCTGCAGTACGGCGCTCCGCCGCACGGCGGGATCGCGATGGGGATCGATCGCATCGTGGCGCTCATCTGCGGCCTGGAGTCGATCCGCGACGTGATCGCCTTCCCGAAGACGGCCAGCGGCGCCGACCCGCTGACCGGCGCGCCCGCGCCCGTGGGGTCGCGCCAGCTGCGCGACCTCGCGCTGCGCTCGCTGGTCGAGCCCGCCCCGCCGGCGACCTAGCGAGAGCAAAGCGCTCAAGCCGCAGGCGTTCGCGGCCGACTAGGGGAGGGTGCAGCAAATCGGTCTCCCCATGCGGATCGCTCTCGTCGCGGTCCTCGCGCTGGCCGCAGTCTGGTTCGTGGCTCTGCGCCCGAAGCCCGACAGCGCCGCGACGACCCCCACACCGGCTCCGACCGCGCCCGGCGTCGCCGGCCTGACCCGCAGCATCGACAAGGCCCGCGCGGCCACCGCTGCCGCCAACGCGTCGGTGACGAAGGTCCAGAGCACCGCCGCCGCCACGTCGAACGGCACCGCGGGCGCCGCGCCCGCCGCTGCCACGCCCAGCGCCGCGAAGAGCGCCGCGAAGAGCGCCGCTGCGACCTCGGCGAGCGCCAACACCGGCGGCAAGGCCGCACCGAGCCCCACGACCGCGACCGCGACGCCCAGGGCCGTCGTCGTCACGAAGCCGAAGCCCAAGGCCGTCGTCGTCACCAGGCCCAAGGCGGTCGTCGTCAAGCCCGCCGCGCCGAAGGCCGTGGTCATCGCCAGGCCGAAGCCCAAGGTCGTCGCCGTGAGCCCGGCGGCGCCGCTCGTCGCGGCGCTCGCCCAGCACAAGGTCGTCGTGCTGATGTTCGGCAACTCCTCGTCCGACAGCCACGCCGTGGCCGCAGCGGTCAAGCGCCTCCCGCGCCGGCACGGCAAGGTCGTGATCCGGATCGCGAACATCAACCAGGTCGGGCGCTACTCCGTCTTCACCACCGACACGCCCGTCAGCCAGGCGCCGACCGTCCTCGTGATCGGCTCCTCGCGCAAGGGCCGGGTGATCGTCGGCTACACCTACACCGGCGAGCTCGACCAGGCCGTCGCCGACGTCCTGGCATCAAAGTGACGTCCCCCTGAAAGGGTCCGATGTGCGCGAGCACATCGGAGATCGATCGGCTCGGTGACGTCCCCCTGAAAGGGTCCGATGTGCGCGAGCACATCGGAGATCGATCGGCGGAGCCGATCACCCCCGGCTCGCCTGGACCGCGGCCGCCTGAGGCGTCACCAGCCCGAACGCCTCAGCGATCAGCTCATACGAGCGACGCCGCGCCGCGTGCTCGTGGGTGATCGTCACGACGATCACCTCGCCGGCCCCGTACTCCTGCGCCAGTGCCTGGATCCCGGCGCGCACCGTCTCCTGGCTGCCGAGGATCGCGCGCCGCCCCGTCGGCGCGCCGGGGCGCTCGCCGCGCTCGCCGAGCCAGGCCAGCGCCTCGGCTACCGGCGGGATCGCGATCAGGCGGCCACGGCGCAGCATCGAGAACGCCATCTGGCCGCTCGCGGCCAGGCGCTGGGCCTCCTCGTCGGTGTCGGCGCAGATCACGGACGCAGCGACGGCGCAGACCGGCTCGCCGAGCCGGCCGGTGTGCGCGAACTCGTCGCGGTAGTGGCGCGCGATGTCGCCGCCGCCGGGGCTGATGAAGTCGGCGAACGCGTAGCGCAGCCCGAGCTGGGCGGCCCAGACGGCGCTCTGCAGCGAGGAGCCCAGCAGCCACGGCTCCGGCACCTCGGGAAGGCCGGGCAGCGCGCTCAGGCGCGCGACCGGGGAGTCCTCGGGGAACGTGCCCTCGAGGAACGCGAGCAGCTCGGCGAGCTGCTCGGGGAAGTCGTCCGGCGGCGCGCCCCGTCGGTCGCGCTGAAGCACGCGCGAGGTGATCGGATCCGTCCCGGCGGCACGGCCGACGCCCAGGTCGATGCGCCCTGGGAAGAGGCCGGCGAGGACGCTGAACGTCTCAGCGACCTTGAAGGGGCTGTAGTGGGGAAGCATCACGCCGCCGCTGCCCACACGCAGGTGCGTGGTCGCGGCCGCGATCGGCCCGATCAGCGCCTCGGGGCTCGGGCCGGCGAGCATCGGCCCGCCGTGGTGCTCTGCGACCCAGTAGCGGTGGTAGCCCAGGTCGTCGGTCAGGCGCGCGAGGTCGATCGTGTTCGCCAGCGCCTGCGGGCCCGTCGACCCGGCGGCGATCGGCGACTGGTCCAGGACGCTGAGACGCACCCGGCCCATGGTATTGGCGGCCCTAGACTGGCTCGCGGATGCCCGACGAGCGCTTCGAGGAGCACCTGAGCCACCCCCACGGCCGCGGCCTGCGCCCGGCCGGCAGCCACGACGCCGCCGCGGGGGCGGTCGCGTGCGGCGACGTGGTGCGGATCAGCGTCGCGATCGAGGGCGACCGCGTCACGGCCGCAGGCTTCGACGCGGAGGGCTGCGGCGCGACGATCGCCGCTGCCAGCGCCGCCGTCGCGCTCGTCGAGGGCGTGCCGCTGCTCGACGCCGCCCGCGTCGGGGTCGACGACGTCGCGGACGCGCTCGGCGGGTTGAGCCTCGGCAAGCGTCACGCCGCCGACCTGGCCGCCGACGCGCTCGCCCGGGCGCTCGGGACGGCCGCCCGCTCAGACGCGGCGCTCGCGCCGAACGCCGGTCGCACGCTCGTGGCGATGAGCGGGGGGGTCGACAGCGCGGTGGCCGCGATCCTCTGCGCTCACGACGCCGGCGCCGAGCCGATCGCCGTGACCCTCGAGCTCTGGCGCGATCTCCACAACGACGCGGAGAAGAGCTGCTGCTCGGCGAGCGCCGTACGCGGGGCGCGCGCGCTCGCCCACCGCATGGGCATGGCCCACCTGACCCTCGACCTGCGCGACGAGTTCCGCGCCGGGGTCGTCGACCCCTGGATCGCCGACCACGCGGCCGGCCTGACGCCGAACCCGTGCGTGCGCTGCAACGGCAGCATCCGGCTCGACGCGATGCTGGAGCTCGCGGGGCGCCTGGGCGCGGCGAACCTCGCGACCGGCCACTACGCCCGCGTCGGGGCAGACGGGCTCCTGCGCACCGCTGCCGACGGCGCCAAGGACCAGTCCTACATGCTCGCCGCGCTCTCGCGCGCGTCGATCGCGCGGATGCGCTTCCCGCTCGGCGAGCTGACCAAGCCGCAGGTGCGCGAGCTGGCCGAGCGCGAGGGCCTCCCGGTGGCGCGCAGGCCGGACTCGCAGGACCTCTGCTTCCTGGCGGGCACCGGCCGCGAGGCATTCCTGGCCCGTCACGGCGGCCCGCGCGAGCGGCCGGGCCGGATCCTCGACGGGGCCGGGCGCACCGTCGGGCGTCACCGCGGCGCGCACGGCTTCACCGTCGGCCAGCGGCGCGGCGTCGGCGTCGGCGGCGCCGCCGAGCCGCTCTACGTCACGGGCACCGACGTCGCCGCCAACACGGTCACCGTCGGCCCGCGCGACGCGCTGCGCACGAGCCACGTGCGCCTCACGGACATGCGCCTGCACGTGCCCGCCGAGGAGGTCGCCCAGGTCCGCCTGCGCTACCACGCACGCCCGGTCGCGTGCGCGCTGCGCGGCGGCGAGCTGGACCTCGGCGAGCCGGTCTTCGGCGCCGCTCCCGGCCAGACGGCCGTCTTCCTTCGGGGTGATCGCGTGCTGGGATGCGCGACAATCGCCCCATGAGCGGCAAGAGCACGGACGAGATCCGCGAGACGTTCCTGGAATTCTTCGCGGCGCGCGGGCACATGCGCCGCGAATCGGCCTCGCTGGTGCCCGCGACGTTCGACGCCTCCGTGCTGCTCACGACCGCCGGGATGCACCCGCTGAAGGGCTACTTCCTGGGCCTCGAGACGCCGCCCTCGCAGCGCCTCACGAGCTGTCAGAAGTGCTTTCGCACGACGGACATCGAGAACGTCGGGAACACGTCCCGGCACCTCACGTTCTTCGAGATGCTCGGCAACTTCTCGATCGGCGACTACTTCAAGCAGGGCGCGGTCGAATACGCCTGGGAGCTCTCGCTCGAGGGCTTCGGGTTCAGGCCCGAGGACATCTGGATCACCGTCTTCGAGGGCGACGAGGAGCTGGGCCTGGGCCCGGACGAGGAGGCGATCGCGGCCTGGGAGTCGGTCGGCGTCCCGCGCGAGCGCATCGTCCTGTGCCCGCGGAGCGAGAACTTCTGGCAGTCGGGCCCGACCGGTCCGTGCGGGCCGTGCAGCGAGCTCTACCTCGACCGCGGGGTCGCCTACGGCAGCCCCGGCGACCTGCCGGGCGGGGAGAACGAGCGCTTCCTGGAGTACTGGAACCTCGTGTTCATGCAGCTCGACCAGGATCCCCCGGGCAAGCTCACCCCGCTCCCGGCGCAGAACATCGACACGGGTCTGGGCCTCAACCGGATGGCGCTCATCCAGCAGGGCGTCGAGACGATCTTCGAGACCGACCAGTTCGTCCCGCTGATGACGCTGGGGCGCGAGCTGTCCACCCGTGGCTCAGGCGACGAGCGCGCGCTACGAATCCTCGCCGACCACTCGCGCGCGATGACGTTCCTGATCGGTGACGGCGTCGTGCCGTCCAACGAGGAGCGCGGCTACATCCTGCGCCGCGTGATGCGCCGCGCGATCCAGCAGGGCCATCGGATCGGGATCGAGGGTGTCTTCCTCCCGGCGTTCGCCGAGCAGGTCATCGAGATCATGGGGGCGGCCTATCCGGACCTTGTCAGCGGTCGCGACACGATCCTCAAGTGGGTCCGCGGCGAGGAGGAGGGCTTCCGCCGCACCCTCGAGCAGGGCACGAAGCTGCTCGACGACCTGCTCGACGCGGGCGCCGTCAGCGCCGCCGACGCCTTTCGCCTGCACGACACGTTCGGCTTCCCGATCGAACTGACGCGCGAGATGGCGCTCGAGCGCGGCGTGCCGTTCGCCGAGGACGCGGAGTTCACGCGCCTGATGAACGAGCAGCGCGCGCGCTCCTCGGCGGCTGCGGGCGCGGGCAAGAAGGTCGGGCGCGTGGGGGAGATCGTGCGCGAGGTCGCGCCCGAGCCCACGGTCTTCACCGGCTACGAGGATCTCGAGGTCCACACCGTCGTGCAGGGCGTGCGCGAGGAGGACGGCCGCGTCTACCTGAAGCTCGCCGAGTCGCCGTTCTACGCCGCGGGCGGCGGCCAGGTCAGCGACGCCGGGACGCTGACGCGCGAGGACGGCGGCGACCCGGTGCACGTCGCGGACGTCGTGCGTGCCGGCGACGACCAGGCGCTCGTCATCGACGGCGGGACGCTCGAGGCGGGCCAGCGCGTCATCGCGACCGTCGACCGCGGCGCGCGCCACGCGACCGCCTGCAACCACACGGCGACGCACTTGCTGCATGCCGCGCTGCGCGCGCGCCTCGGCGACCACGTCCGTCAGGCGGGCTCGTACGTCGGGCCGGACAAGCTGCGCTTCGACTTCACGCACACCGAGCGCCTCAGCGAGGCCGACCGCCGCGTCGTCGAGGACGAGGTCAACCGGCTGATCCTCGAGGATCTCGCCGTGCGCCCGTTGACGACCACGCTCGATGAGGCCAGGCGCCTGGGGGCGATGGCCCTCTTCGGTGAGAAGTACGGCGACATCGTGCGCATGGTCGAGATCGGCGACGGCGGCGTCTCACGCGAGCTGTGCGGCGGCACGCATGTGCGCAGCACCTCGGAGATCGCGCTGCTGAAGATCACCAGCGAGGGCTCGAGCGCCGCGAACGTGCGGCGCATCGAGGCGATCACCGGGCCGGCGGCGGTGCGGATGATGCGCGAGCACGACATGCTGCTGCGTGAGGCGGCGGACGCGCTGCGCACGCCGGTCGAGCGCCTGCCACAGGCCGTCGTCGAGCTGCGCGACAAGGCCAAGCAGGCCGCGCGGTCCGGGGGCGCCTCCAACGGGCATGTCGAGACGGCCGACCTGCTGAACGGCGCGCAGGAACTGCACGGCGCGCAGGTGCTCACGGCGCTGATCGAGGGCGCCGACGCGAAGCTGCTGATGGAGACCGCCGACCGGCTCAAGGGCCAGCTCGGCGACCAGGCCGCGATCGTGCTCGGCTCCGGTGCCGGCGAACGCGTGCACCTCGTCGCGGCGGTGACCCCGGCGCTCGTCGAGCGCGGCGTGCGCGCAGGGACGATCGTGAAGGCGGCCGCGCAGGTCGCCGGCGGCGGCGGCGGGGGCCGGGACACGATGGCCCAGGCCGGCGGCAAGGACCCGGCGAAGCTCCCCGAGGCGCTCGAGGCGGCGCGCACGGCGATCGAAGCGGCACTGGCCTAGGCTCCTTGCGCGTGCTTGCCCTCGACTACGGATCGGCGCGCTGCGGCTGCGCGCTGAGCGATCCCACGGGAACGCTCGCGACGCCGATCGATCCCGTCCTGCGCCCGGCGACGAAGGCGGGCATCCGCGCGCTGCGCGAGCTCGTCGTCGACCGCGACGTCGACCGCGTGGTCGTCGGGCTGCCGCTGTCGCTGTCGGGCCGCGACTCCGACCAGACCCGCGAGGCGCGAGGGTTCGCCGACCGCCTGCGTTCGGCGCTGGGCGCCGAGGTGCCGATCGAGCTCTACGACGAGCGCTTCACCACCGCGATCGCGGCGCGCAGCGGCTCCGCGGACACCTCCGAGGACTCACGGGCGGCGGCGGTGCTGCTCGACGACTGGCTGGCCCGGCACGGCCACGAGCACCGGAGCGAGGCATGAGCGACCGCACACCGCAGGAGCGCGAGGCGGCGCGCCTCGAGCGCGAACGCCGGCGGGCACTCGAGCGCGGCGAGCAGCCGCCGCCCGCGCCGGCGCCCGTCGAGGTGCCGCCGCAAGCCGACGTGACCCCCGCCGTCGCCGAGGAGACGCCGGAGCCTGCGCCGCCGATCGCGCCCGTCGAGCACCTGCCGGCGCCGATCGCCGACGTCGCCCCCGGGCCGCCTGCGCCCGAACCGGTCCCCGCGGTGCCCGAACCGGTCTCCGCGGCGCCCGAACCGCTCCCCGCGGCGCCCGAACCGCTCCCCGCGGCGCCCGAACCGATCGCGCCGCTCCCGCCCGTCGCCGCGCGCCACGAGGCGTCGTCGGCGGCGCCCGCCCGCACGCTGCCCGCCGCGGCGCCGCCGCGCCCGGGGCAGGACACCGACGACCACGACATCCCGATCGGGACGGTGCGCCCCGGCGCCGGCGCCCCCGGGATGCCGCGCCAGCCGGTCAGCGTCCCGCGCAGGCGCCGGCGCCGGCCCGGCCGCATGGCGGTTCTGGGCTGCGGCGCGCTCGTCCTCGCCCTGGTCGCCTACTTCGCGTTCCAGACGTTCAACCCGCTCAAGGGCGACGGCAGCGGCGTCGTCGTCGTGAGGATCCCGCCGGGCACCGGCACACGCCAGATCGGCAACCTGCTCGCCCGCCGTGGCGTCGTCGGCTCGGGCTTCTTCTTCTCGCTGCGCGCCAAGCTCGGCGGCGACACGCTGCGCTCGGGCACCTTCACGCTCAAGCACGACATGAGCAACGGCGCGGCGCTCACCGCGCTCACCACCGTGCCCAGGGCGGCCGCGACGATCAAGGTGCTGATCCCCGAGGGTCCCGGCCGGCGCGAGGTCGCGCCGATCGTGGCGCGCCAGGGCGTGACCGGCGACTACCTGACGGCCTCTTCGAGCTCGGCGCGGCTCAACCCGCGCACCTACGGCGCCCCGAAGGGCGCGTCGCTCGAGGGCTTCCTGTTCCCGGCGACCTACGACCTCGCTCGCGGCGCGAGCGCGACGACGCTCGTGCGCAAGCAGCTCGATGCGTACAAGGCCAACACCGCCGGGATCAACTACGCGTACGCCCGCAAGAAGAACCTGACGCGCTACGACGTGCTCACGATCGCCTCGATCATCGAGCGCGAGGCCTTCCGCGACAAGGATCGCCGGCTTGTCGCCGCCGTCTTCTACAACCGCCTCAAGCAGGGCATCTCGCTCGGCAGCGACGCGACGACGCGCTACGCCGTGAACAACTTCACGCGCCCGCTGAAGGTCTCCCAGCTGAAGAGCACGTCGCCCTACAACACGCGCGTGCACACCGGGCTCCCGCCGGGACCGATCGGCAACCCGGGCCGGGCGTCGATCGCGGCCGCGGCTGACCCGGCGCGTGTGCCGTACCTGTTCTTCATCGTCAAGGCGTGCGGGAGGGGCGCGCTGGCGTTCTCCTCGACGAACGCGCAGTTCCAGAAGGACGTGGCCGCCTACAACGCCGCCCGCGCGCGCAACGGCGGCTCGGACCCCTCCGTGTGCAAGAAGTAGGGCGAACGCGGCTGGGCGTGCTCGGCTGGCCGGTCGCGCACAGCCGGTCGCCGGTCATGCAGCGCGCCGCGCTGGCGGAGCTCGGACTGCGCGACTGGCATTACCAGCTGCTGCCCGCGCCGCCGGAGCTCTTCGGGGAGATCGTGCGCAGCCTGGGCGACGCGGGGTTCCGCGGGGCGAACGTCACGATCCCGCACAAGGAGGCGGCGCTCGCGCTCGCCGACGCGGCCACGGACCGCGCGCGAGCGATCGGCGCCGCGAACACGCTCGTGTTCCACGACGATGGCGCGATCCACGCCGACAACACCGACGCACCCGGGCTGATCGCCGCGCTGGGGGCCTCGCCGGCGGGGAAGCGGGCGCTCGTGCTCGGAGCGGGGGGGAGCGCCCGGGCGGTCGTCTGGGCGCTGCGCGAGGCCGGGGCGCAGGTCATCGTCTGGAACCGCACCGCCCCACGCGCGCAGACCCTGGCACAGGAGCTCGGGGTGACGAGCTCGGCGGTATCGGCACCCGCCGACATCCTCGTGAACTGCACGTCCGTCGGGCTGCGCAATTCGTCCAGCACGTTCAAGGACCTTCCCGTGTTTCCCGAGAGTCTGGACACATACGCGACCGTGGTGGACCTGGTCTACCGGGACGGCGGAACCGAGCTCCTGCACGAGGCGGCACGCAGGGGATGCGCGGTGATCGACGGCCTGGAGATCCTCGTCCAGCAGGGCGCACTGAGCCTGGAGGCCTGGACGGGCCTCCCCGCGCCGATCGCGGTGATGCGCGACGCGGCACGGCATGGCTCGCCACGACCTCCAGATGACCCCAGAATTCCCTCACCTCACGGCAGTCAGCCAGCCCCCTCCGACGCACGGAGCGCTGGCGCAGGACCCGACGCCTGACGAGCCGTGGGACGGCGTCACGCGGCCGCGCAGCCGCGGCGGGAGCGGTGGTCGCTTCCTGAGCGACGTCATCGTCGAGATGGGGCTCGCCGAGCGCGCCCGCGTCGACCTGGCGATCGAGGAGGCCCGCGCGACGGGGACCACCCCTGAGGAGGCGCTGCTGCACGGCGGCGTCGTCACCCAGGAGGCACTCGCCCGCGCGATCGCCGAGAAGCACGGCCTCGACTACCTCGACCTGAACGTCTTCAAGGTCGACATGGCGGCTGCGAACGTCATCAGCTCGGGCAAGGCCAAACGCTACGAGTCGGTGCCCGTCGCCTTCAGCGGCACCAACGGCCTGGTCCTCGCCATGGCCGACCCCGCGAACGTCATGGCGATCGACGAGATCGCACTGATCACCGGCTACGACGTGCGCCCCGCGGTCGCATCCCGCGAGGACATCCTCCAGCAGATCAGCCGCCTGACGCGGCTCGACGACGTCGTGCAGTCGACGGCGCTCGAGGAGGAGGAGCAGAGCGGCGAGGCGGAGGTCGTCGACCTGCGGGAGTCCGCCGACGACGCGCCGGTCATCAAGCTCATCAACCAGATCATCGCCCAGGGCGTGGAGCGCGGCGCGTCGGACATCCACTTCGCGCCGGACGGCAAGGAGCTGCGCGTCCGCTTCCGCATCGACGGCGTGCTGCAGGAGATCACCACGATTCCCAAGCGCATGGTCGCCGGCGCGATCAGCCGCGTGAAGATCATGAGCGACCTCGACATCTCCGAGCGCCGCGTGCCCCAGGACGGTCGCGTCGGCCTGGCGATCGACGGCCACCACATCGACCTGCGCGTCGTGACGCTCCCCAGCGTGCACGGCGAGTCGGCCATCGTCCGCATCCTCGACCAGGACGGCGGCGTCCTCCACGACCTCGACGCGCTCGGCTTCCTCAAGGAGGAGCACGAGCGCTTCGAGCGCGCGATCTTCCAGCCCTTCGGCGCGGTCCTCGTGACCGGTCCGACCGGCTCGGGCAAGTCGACGACGCTCTACACGGGCGTCGGGATGCTGAACTCGCCCGAGAAGAACATCATCACGATCGAGGACCCGGTCGAGTTCCAGGTCGACGGCATCACGCAGGTGCAGGTCAACCCGAAGGCCGGCCTGACGTTCGCCAACGGGCTGCGCGCGATGATGCGCGCCGACCCCGACATCATCATGGTCGGCGAGATCCGCGACCGCGAGACGGCGCAGATCGCCGTCGAGTCCGCGCTCACCGGTCACCTCGTCCTCTCGACGCTGCACACGAACGACGCGCCGACGGCGATCACGCGCCTGGTCGAGATGGGCATCGAGCCGTTTCTCGTCGCCAGCGCGATCGACTGCGTCGTGGCCCAGCGCCTGTGCCGCTCGCTCTGCTCGCACTGCAAGGAGCGCACGATCCTCACCAGCGAGATCCTGCGCGAGAACGGCTTCCACGCGCACGTCGACATCGAGGCCTACAAGCCCGTCGGCTGCAACCGCTGCGGCGGCTCGGGCTACAAGGGCCGTGTCGGCCTCTATGAGGTCATGACCGTCAACGAGGAGATCCGCTCGCTCACGATCGAGCGCGCCTCGGCGGACAAGATCACCGAGGTCGCCGTGCGCGAGGGCATGCGCCGGCTGCGGGAGGACGGCCTGGAGAAGGTGAAGATGGGGCGCACCTCGATCGAGGAGGTCGCACGCGTCACCGGCACCGGGGCGGCCATCGAGGCATGAGCGCTCAAGCCCCCCAAGTGATGCACCGATAGGAGCCAGGTCATGGACTTCGATTTCGCAGAGATCCTCCTCGAGACGCTGTCGCGCCGCGCCTCGGACCTCCACATCACCGTCGGCTGCGCGCCGATGGTCCGCGTCCGCGGTCGCCTGACCGCGATGGAGGGCTACCCGAAGATGTCCGGCTCGGACACGCGCGAGATCGTCTACTCGATCCTCAGCAACGACCAGCGCCAGCGCCTGGAGACGGACTGGCAGCTCGACTTCGCCTACGCGATCCCCGGCCACGCCCGCTTCCGCGTCAACGCCTACTTCCAGCGCGGGTCGATCGGTGCCGCGTTCCGCCTGATCCCCGCCGAGATCATCTCGATCGACGACCTGGGTCTCCCGACGATCGCGCACGAGTTCTGCAAGAAGCCGCGCGGCATGGTCCTCGTGACCGGCCCGACCGGCTCGGGCAAGTCCACGTCGCTGGCGGCGATGATCGACGAGATCAACGCCACGCGCGAGGAGCACATCATGACCGTGGAGGACCCGATCGAGTTCCTCCACTCGCACAAGAAGTGCATGGTCAACCAGCGCGAGCTGGGCGCCGACGCCCCGAGCTTCGCGCTCGCGCTGCGCGCCGCCCTGCGTCAGGACCCCGACGTGATCCTCGTCGGCGAGATGCGCGACCTGGAGACGATCTCCACCGCCCTGACCGCGGCCGAGACCGGCCACCTCGTCTTCGCCACCCTGCACACGCAGGACGCGCCGCAGACGATCGACCGCATCATCGACGTCTTCCCCTCCCACCAGCAGGGCCAGGTGCGCGTGCAGCTGTCCGTCGCGCTCCAGGGCGTCATGACCCAGCAGCTGCTGCCGACCGCCGACGGCGCCTCGCGCGTCGCGGCGATCGAGACGCTCGTCCCAACGGCCGCCGTGCGAAACCTCATCCGCGAGGGCAAGACCCACCAGATCACGTCGGTCATGCAGACCGGCTCCGGTGTCGGGATGCAGACGATGGACGCCGCGCTCGCGACGCTCGTGCGCGCCGGCAAGATCACCCAGCGCCAGGCCGAGCAGCGCTCCGGCACGCCGGACGAGCTGCGTCGCCTCATGGGCCTCGGCGGCATGTCGATGGCGGCCTAGCGCGGACCCGGACGGAGCACGGCGATGTCGACCTATGTCTGGAAGGCGATGGACGCGACCGGGGCGAAGGCCACCGGTGAGGTCGAAGCCGACTCCAAGCAGGGCGTCTCCGACCAGCTGAAGTCCCGTGGGCTGATCGTCCTCGACATCGCCGACAAGCACAGCTCGCGCGAGATCAACATCGACCTGTTCGCCGGCATCAAGGCCGCGGACCTGACGATCATGACCCGCCAGCTGTCCACGATGGTGAGCTCGGGCATGACGATCCTGCGCTCGCTCTACGTGCTCGAGTCGCAGACCGAGAACAAGAAGCTCGCCGACGTGCTCACGACGATCCGCAAGGACGTCGAGGCGGGTCTGCCGCTCTCGGACTCGATGGAGCGCCACAAGGACGTCTTCTCGCCGCTCTACATCGCCATGGTGCGCGCCGGTGAGACGGGCGGCATGCTCGAGAGCTCGCTGCTGCGGATCGCCGATCAGCTCGAGCAGGAGGACTCGCTCAGGCGCCAGGTCAAGTCGGCGATGATGTATCCGATCGTCGTGCTGACGTTCGCGATGATCGTCCTGATCGGCCTCGTGACGTTCATCGTCCCGGTGTTCGTCGGTGTCTTCAAGCAGTTCGGCGGCGACCTGCCGATGATCACGAAGGTCACCGTGGGCATCTCGCACGCGGTGACCGGCTACTGGTTCATCGTCGCGCCGCTCGTCGCGTTCGTCGTCTATCTCTTCCGTCGCTGGAAGAAGTCCGAGAAGGGCCGCGGGCAGTGGGACAAGTTCCGCCTGCGCATCCCGATGAAGATCGGCGACATCGTGCAGAAGATCGCGCTCGCGCGCTGGTCGCGCACGCTCTCGGCACTCGTCTCCGCAGGCGTTCCGCTGATGCAGGCACTCGACATCACGGCCCAGACCGCGGGCAACCGCGTCGTCGAGGACGCGATGGCCGCCGTCATCGACAGCGTCAAGCAGGGCGGCACGATCGCCGAGCCGCTGCGCCACTCACCCGTCTTCCCGGGCATGGTCACCCAGATGGTCGCCGTCGGCGAGGAGACCGGCGCCCTCGACGCGATGCTCGCCAAGATCGCCGACTTCTACGAGGACCAGGTCGACGCGTCGGTCAAGTCGCTCACGTCGATCCTCGAGCCGGTGATGATCGTGATCATCGGCGGCATGGTCGGGTTCATCGTCATCTCGATGTACCTGCCGCTCTTCAAGGTCTACGACCAGATCAACTAGCTGGATCTTCAGCCTCTCGGTTCGCGCTCAGCTGGAGCGATCCAGGCGGCGATCAGTTCGTTGACCGTGGACGGGTCTTCCAGCTGCGGGAAGTGTCCGACGTTTGGAATCCGGTGGAACTGGCTTCCAGGCGGCAGGCGGTCAGCGTAGAGCGAGCCGAGCTCGGCCGAGATGCCCCCATCCTGGTCGCCGTGCAGGTAGAGCGCGGGCGCGCGCGGCTTGAGCCGTGTGAGGTGGACGAACATCCGCGGGGCAAAGGTGTTGCGGTAGTAGCGCAGCGCCGCGCGTCGCCGTCCCGGTTGCTTCAGTGCTTCGAAGGCCCGTGGAATGTCTCCGCCGGCGTCGTAGCCGGGCGACCAGTGAGCCCAGTGCCAGGGGATCAGCCGGTCCAGTGTGCGCTCGGTGCCCGGGATCTGGCTGTAGAGAAAGTGCCAGGCCATCCACGCCTGCCGCACGGCGACGCCGAGAGTCCTTGGAGAGCCCCACGGAGAGACAAGATCCGCTGGCGGCCCGACCGCCAGCGCGACGTATCGTGCGAAGGCATCGGGCTCGATCGCGGTGACCACCCAGGTCGCAACTGCGCCCCAGTCCTGACCGATCAGCACGGAGCTCTCGTCGCCCCCGAGTGCCGTGCGAAGCGCCACGAGATCCCCGGCGAGCTCCACGGCGTCGTAGCGGTCGTCGGGAGCCAGGTCGGTGGGGCCGTACCCGCGGGTGAACGGCGCGACAGCCCGCCAGCCACGCTCGGCGAGAAACGGTCCCAGGTGGCGCCAGGTCCACGCCGTGTCGGGGTAGCCGTGGGCCATCAGGGCGAGCGGCGCGTCCGGCTTACCCCAGGCGAGCGCCCCGAAGGTCATGCCCCGCGCCCCGATCGACAGCTGCTCGGGCTCGCGCACAGTCAGCGCCTGCGCCGCCTGGCGAACACGGTTCCCGCCATGCCGCTGAAGCCGACGCTGGTGGCCACAAAGGACGTGACGACCCCGGCCAGGAACGCGGGATGCTTGTCCAGGTCAGGCTTGAACGCCAGCGGCAGGAAGAACATGGCGTTGGACCACGCGCCGACGCCGAGCGCAGCGGCGACCGGGCGCGGGGCGTTTGGAACTGCGACTGCCAGTGCGACCGTGGCAGTGCCGAGCATCGCCAGATCGAGATGCCACTGGCGTACGCGGGCGGTGCTGACGATCCCGAGCTCGCGCGCGCGCTCAGGCTGCGTCTTGGCGAAGGTGTACACCCAGCCGGTCAGCGCTCCAGCGGCGAGTTCGGCCACGCCGGAAGTGAGCAGCAGTGACGGGCGGCTTGGCTGAGCCGGTGCGCCGCGTCGGGAGGTTTGTGTGGGCGTTCTCATTGGTTGTCCTCTTCGGTTAGTTGAAGTTCATTCCGGCGGCGACTTCGACGGCGATGATCGCCGCGACGACGAAGTCGACGACCATGCAGAACGGAGGCCACCAGCGGGTGTTGGCGACGAAATGACTGCGGTGCTGCCACAGGTCCTTCAGTCCGTGCCCGGCCAGTCCGGCCACCAGCAGCCACGGCGAGTTGGTCACGGCCGCGGCCGCGATGAGGACGAAGACGAACGCAACGCTGCTTTCAATGGCGATGACCCGCGGTCGTCCGTCGGCGACAGCGAAGCCGATGTAGATGGAGGCGATCACGGCGAGTCCGACCGCGTAGGTCGTGGCGGAGTTCAGCCACCAAAACGCCAGCGGAGTCGCTGCCTGGACGATGCCGACGACGACTCCCCACAAGATGGGGGAGCGCAGCGACATCCGGTTGGGGCGGGCGGGGGTCACGGATGCAGTGCTCATGACGCAGCCACCGGAACTGCTTTGGTGTGGCGGTCAGGGGAGTCCTGTTCGAGCGCAGCGATGTGTTCGGCGACGTGCGCGGCGTCGTGCTTGACGAAGCCCAGCAGCGCCGAGCCGCGTGTATGCATCCAGGGCAGCCCGAGGAAGTACAGGCCGGGCGACGGGGTAACCCCGCGCTGTTGGATGACGCGCCCGGCGTGGTCGAACACGGGGGCTTCGATCCAGGAGTGGTCGCGGTCAAAGCCGGTCGCCCATACGACGGCGTCGACGGTGAGGCTGGTCCCATCGTCGAAACCGATCTGACGTCCGGACGTCGACACGGTGCGGGTCTGCATGTGAATGCCCTGCCGCTTGGCGCGCCGCGGGCTTGAGCCGACCAGCGTCTCGCGACCTTTCAGACGCCGGCCGAGTCGCGAGGTGACGGTCTTGGCCATCAGACCGGTTCCCTGCAGCACGCTGAACAGCTCTCGTCCGAAGATGCGCGTCG
>JADGPM010000070.1 GCA_017882425.1 Solirubrobacteraceae bacterium | reverse complement strand
GCGGCGTCGACGACCACCACGGCAGCCGGCTCGAGCTGCGCCGCGGTGCGCTCGTACTGCCCGATGCCCCAGTCGGGAGTGCTCATCGCCCACCGGCACGCTAGCCGGACGCACGGGCGATGTCGAGTGCGCAACCGGCGGTGTTTCGGACCTGGCGCGCGGCGGTATGCCGCCCGCCGACCACACCTACGACGACCCGAGGGGACCGCCGATGGGCGAAGAGACCGACAAGGCCAAGGGGCGCATCAAGCAGGCTGCCGGTGCACTGACCGGCGACGACGAGACCCGGCGCGAGGGTGAGCGCGAAGAGCGCAAGGGTCAACTCAAGGGCACACTCGACGATGCCGTCGACCGTGCCGAGGACGCCCTGGAGAGCATGAAGGACAAGGTTTCACGCAAGGCGTGACACACCGGTCGCCTGCACGATCGCTCGGCACCCCTCTCCTCCGGTGCCGGGCCCGCGCGGCGATCGCGCCCGACCCCCGACGGCGCGATCTGATCAGGGCGGCTGACACGAGGGCCTGTCCGCGACGCGAATCATCCCCGTCGTCGCGGGCAGGTCCTCCGATCGCTCCGACCCACCCCGCGCTCAGACGAGCGGGAGGCGGTCCCGCAGACCGGCGATCTCGATCACCCGGTCGACCGCCGGACAGCCGATGATGCTGAGCCGGCGCCCGTCGGCGTCGGCGCGCTGCGCGGCCTCCACCAGGACGCCGATGCCCGAGGAGTCGATGAAGGTCACCGGCGAGAGGTCGAGCACGACCGGCCGGGACGCGTCGAGCTCGGCGGCGCCGAGCGCTGAGCGCAGCGCCGGAGCCGCGTCGAGGTCGATCTCCCCTTCGGCGATGACCTTCAGCACCTCGGCGGAGGCCTCGGTGCGCACCCGGAACGGTGACGGATCGAACGCTGATGCGGCCATTGCACGCGCGAATCTAGCCGGTCGTGGGCGACCGCCGAGGCCGGCGCCGCGAGGCGCCGGAACGCGAACAGCCGGCCCGAGGGCCGGCTGTTCGCCGCTGCGAGGGGTTTGCGCGTCCCAGCGCGCACGACCTCCTACAGCCGGTTGCCGCGCCGCCCGTAGACGCCTGTCGGGAAGCCGCTGAGGATGACCAGGATCGCAGCGATGAGGCCGACGATGGCCGGGAGACCGAGTGCGCCGCACAGCGCGTACACGAGCGCGGCGACGAGGATTGTCAGCAGGATGCCGATCACGGGGAAGACGCTCCTTGGGTTCGGGCGGCTCGGGTCGAGGACGCCGCCTTCGTCGTACCCCGCCGGGGGTTGCCGCGAAACGCTCAGCCTGCGCCGGTGAGCGCCGCGATCGCCTCCTCGCGCGTGGCGCAGACGGTGAAGATCTCGGCCAGCCCGGTGATCTCGAACGTCTTGGCGATGCTCGGGTCGCTGTTGACGATCGCGATGTCGCCGTCCGGGCGCAGGAGGCGCGCGAGCGCGATGATCACGCCCAGGCCGGTCGAGTCCAGGAACGTGGTGTTGCTGAGGTCCAGCACGACGCGGTTGCTGCCGGCGAAGACGGCTTCGCGCGCTGCGAGCTTCACCTTCGGCGCGGTCGAGATGTCGATCTCCCCGCGGACGGAGAGGATGTGGACACCCGAGCGGTGGGATCGCCCGGTGACGGCGAAGTCGGCGGGCTCGTCGCGCACGACGTCGGGCGTGCCCGTCGCACTCGCGCGGGATGCCTCGTCGGCGGCCCCGAGGACCTCGATCGACAGCATCTCGCCGCCGCTCCCGGAGACCGTCACGGCGGCGTTCACGAGCCGCTCGATCGTGGGGCCGCCGGGCGCGGCCCCGTCGGCTGTCAGCAGCCGCTGCGCCCCGCCGGCGGTCAGGAGCCCGATCTGGAGCTCCAGGCGGCCGGGGCGCATCTGCGCGCTGAGCTCCAGCCGCGCGCCGCCGGCCAGCAACGCGGGCGCGTGCACGGCGATGATGTCCGCGACGGTCATGGCGTCCTCGAGGCGGTCCACCGGAAGCTCCGCCCGCGACGCGCCGATGCCGATGATGCGCGCCAGCGTCGGCCCAGCCAGTGGCCCGGGCGCCACGGCCAGCCGGAGGTTGTCGGGCGTGGCCCGGCCGGCCGAGGCGGTCGCCGCGCGCAGGGTCATCCGCCGTCCGGCACGACGAAGGTCATGCGCACCTCGTTGCCGGCCGGGGACTCGCCGAGCTCCAGCGAGTTCGTGACCGCCTTGGCGATCGGCAGGCCGAGCCCGAGACCGGGGGAATCTGGCCGCGGCGCAAGGCCGCGGCCGTGGTCGCGCACGGTCACGTTCAGCAGCGCGCCCTCGATGAACGCCTCGACCTCCAGCTGCTCCTCCGGGCTGTCGTAGGCGTGGACCACGACGTTCGTGCACGCCTCGCTGACCGCGAGCCGCATGTCCGCCACCGCCCGCGCGTCGAGGCCGAGCGCCTCGCCGAGCCCGCCGAGCACGTGGCGCACCACGGCGACGTTGTCCGGTCGCGCCGGGAGCACGAGCTCCAGGTCCGCCGGACGGGCTGTCGCGGGATCGGTCAAGGCGAAGCTGTCCTCTCGGACGGGAACGGCGGGGGAAGCGCGCGAAAGTATGCCATCGTGATCGGCCCTCGGCGGGCACTTGGTGACAGATCGCCGGAGCTGGCCTCTGCGTGCCCAGGCTGGGGACAGGTCAAACCGCCGTCGCGCACACCCGTCAGGACTCGCGAACCCTTGACGTGTTTGGTTTCATGAAGCACGGGGTAGAGTCGTCCACGGTCCAACCATTCATGGCTGCTCCGACCACCCAGACCACGCGCCGCACCCGCGGCCTGCTCGACGCCACGGAGGAGCGCGCGCTCCTCGAGCGGGTCCATCTCCACGGCGACCTGCAGGCGCGGAACGAGCTCGTCGAGCGCCTCCTCCCCTTCGTGCGCCGCATCGCCCGCTCCTACGCCGACCGCGGCGAGCAGCTCGACGACCTGATCCAGGTCGGCGCCATCGGCCTGGTGAACGCGATCGATCGGTTCGACCTGGATCGCGGGCTGCGCCTCTCGACCTTCGCGGCCCCCAACATCTCCGGTGAGATCAAGCGCCACTTCCGCGACCGCGCCTGGGCGGTCCGCACCCCGCGCGACCTGCAGGAGCTGCACGCGAAGCTCCGCGGCACCTCCGATGCCTTCTCCAAGCAGCATGGCCGCTCACCGACGGTCGGCGAGCTGTGCGAGCTGACCGGCCACGACGAGGAGCACGTGCTCGACGCGATCTCCGCCGGGCGCAACTTCCGCGCGGCGTCGCTCGATGCTCCGCGCGAGGAGGACGGCGGCTCGCTCGGAGACGCGCTGGGCCGCGAGGACCACGGGTTCGAACTCGCCGAGGACCGCGCAACGCTCGACCGCGGGCTGCGGGCCCTCGGGGAGCGCGAGCGCAGGATCGTGCTCCTGCGCTACGTCGACGGCCTCTCGCAGCGGGAGATCGCCGCGAAGGTGGGCGTCTCGCAGATGCACGTCTCGCGCCTGCTGCGCCGCTCGATCGACGACCTGCGCGCCGCGATCACCTGATCCCGGCGGGCGCGCGAGCGCCACCGATCGCATGTTCGGCGCTCGCTCATCGACGTCACCGGCCCCGACGCTCGCCGAGCGCATCCTCCCCGTCGCGGCCGGCCTGGCCGTCGTCCTCGGCATCACCGCATACGACGTCGCGCTCGGCGACGCGACGATCGTCATCGGCTCGGCCGTGCTCGGGGTGTTCCTGACCGCCGTGCTCGGGACGCCGCGCGACACCGCGCTCGTCGCCCTTGTTGCGGTGATCTGCACGGCCGCGAGCACCGCCTGGAACCACAACTTCCCCGACCAGGACTACGTGTTCCGGCTCGCCGGCGTGCTCGGGGGCAGCGCCATCGCGATCATCGCGGCCATGGGCCGCGCGCGCAGCGCGCTCCACGCGCAGCGGTTCGCGGTCCTCAGCGCGATCGGCGAGATCGCCGACGGCTCGCGCACACTCGCCGAAACGACCTCCCGGTTGGCCGACCTCCTCGTGCCCGCGCTCGCGGATCAGTGCATCTTCGACACGTGCGGCGCGGACGGTGGCCTCACGCGCCTGAGCGTCCGGGTCCACGGTCCCGACGCCGCCGCCGAGGAGCGATTCCTGCGCCAGCGCCCGTTGACGCGCCCCGCGGCGGGCGTGGCGTCTCGATCCGTGGTCGCCACCGACCAGCCGCTCGTGACGCAGTTCGACGAGGAGGCGTGTCGCGCGGCCGCGTTCGACGATGGCGACCTCGAGCGGCTGCGCCGGCTCGGCCTGCGGTCCCTGACGGTCGTCCCGCTGCGCGCGCGCGGCCGGACGCTCGGCGCACTCACGCTCGGGGTGACGCGGGCGTCGGGCCGGACCTACGGCGAGGACGACCTGAGCTTCCACGAGGTCCTCGCGGGCCGGGCGGCGCTCGCGCTGGACAACGCCGGCCTCGACCGCGAGCTGCGCGAGGCCGAGCGTCAGCTCGGCGTGGTGCTCGGCTCGCTCGACGAGGCCGTCACGGTCATGAACGCCGCGGGCCGCACGCTCTACGCGAACGATGCCGCCATCGCCCTGCTCGGCTTCCAGGATGCAACGGAGCTCTACGCCGTCCAGCCGGGCGAGCTCATGGAGCTGTTCGACGTCTACGACGAGTCACGCGGACGGCTGGACCTCGCCGACCTGCCCTCGAGCCACGTCCTGGCGACCGGCGCGGTCGCCGAGCCGATGCTGGTGCGGACGGTCGTGCGGGCGACCGGAGAGGAGCGCTGGCTGCTGCACAAGGCCTCACCCATCAGCGACGATCAGGGCGACCTGCTCCGCGTGGTCAACGTCATCGAGGATGTGACGGAGCTCAAGCTCGCCGAGCTGCGCTCGCGGCTGCTCGCCGAGGCCAGCGAGGTCCTCGCCTCGTCGCTGGACTACGAGCGCACGCTCCAGCGCGTCACCGAGATCGCGGTTCCGGGCCTGGCCGACTGGTGCGGCGTGGCGCTCCCGGACGACCGCGGGATGATCCGCACCGTCGCCGTCGCGCACGCCGACGCCGCGAAGGTCGCGTTCGCACGCGAGCTCGCCGAGCGCTATCCGGAGCCCGCCGACGCGCAGGTGGGTGCGGCCCTCGTGATCCGCGACGGGAACTCGCTGTGCATCAACGAGGTTCCCGACCGGCTGCTTGCCGGCGCGGCGCAGGACGAGCACCACCTCGAGCTGCTGCGCACCCTCGGGCTCCGCGCGGGGTTGACCGTCCCGATGCGCGCCGGAGGGCGCGTCGTCGGCGCGCTCTCGCTGGTCAGCGCCGAATCCGGGCGCACGTTCTCCTCCGCGGACATCGAGCTCGCGGAGGAGCTCGCGCGCCGGGCCGGGACGGCGGTCGAGAACGCGCGACTGTTCACCGAGCGCTCGCGGATCACGGCGGCGCTGCAGGAGAGCCTGCTGCCGCCCGAGCTGCCGCCCATCCCGGGCTGGAGCACCGCCGCGCTCTACAGCCCCGCCGGAGAGCTCAACGAGGTCGGCGGCGACTTCTACGACGTCTTCGAGACACCGGGTGGGTGGATGCTCGTCGTCGGGGACATCACCGGGCACGGGGCGCACGCAGCGAAGCTCACCGCCGTCGCGCGCTTCGCGCTGCGCTCGGTCGCCGAGCTGACCGGCGACCCCGTCCTCGCCGTCCGCCAGCTGAACCGCATGCTGCTGCGCGAGCAGGAGCTGTCACTGCTGACCCTGGCGCTCGTGCGGCTGGAGCCGCGCGCGGACATGACCGCGAGCCTGGACGTCATCCTCTGTGGGCATCCCGCGCCGCTGCTGCTGGGTGCCGACGGGCACGTCACCTCCCCCGGCGCCGCCGGGCCGCTCGTGGGGGCCTTCGCCGACTCCGACTGGGAGCCCGCGCACCTGACGATGGAGGCCGGCGACACGCTGCTGCTCTACACCGACGGGATCACCGACGCCACCGACGGCGAGCGGCGCTTCGGCGTCGAGCGCCTGAGCACGACGCTGGCGTCCGGCCCGGCGACGCCGGCGGAGCTCGTGGCGCGCGTCGCGCGCGCGGTCCGCGCGTTTCGCGAGGGCGCGCAGCGCGACGACGAGGCCGTCCTGGCGCTGCGGGCCCAGCCGTTCCGCGCGGGCGACGCGGTGCGCGAGCCGCTGCGGCTGACCGCCGGCGGCCGGCGCGTCGCGCAGACCCTCGACGGCGCGTAGGCGACCGCTCAGGTGCGGCCGAGCGTCGCCCAGGTGGCGGCGGCGAGCCCGCGGGCGAGCTGCGCATCCTCGGACGCCGGGTGGGTCGCGGTGTGCTGGGCGACGAGTCGCTCGGTCCCGAGCGTGATCCACTCCGCGGTGATCCGCGCGTCGAGCGCCGCGCCAATCGTCGCGGCGCGCTGGCCCTCCTCGATCCGGGCGCGCAGCACGTCGGAGAAGGCGCCGATCCTGGCACGCCAGAACGCGGCGACCTCGTCGTCGTAGCCGGCCACCTCGACCAGCGCGGCGTAGACGTCGGCGTGGGCGCGCAGCTCGCCGACGATCCCGCGCAGCGTGCGCTCGAGCGCCGCGAGATCCGCGAACCCGTCCGCGAGCCAGTCCTGCGCGCTCGCGAAGAGGTCCGCGGTCGCCGTCTCCGTCACCTGCATCAGCAGGGCCGACTTGTCGGGGAAGTACAGGTAGAACGTGGAGCGCGCGATGCCCGCCTCGTCGGCGATCCGCTGCACGCCGAGCGTCGTGAACCCGTGCCCGTCGGCGAGCAGGCGCTCGACCGCGGCCGTCACCTGGGCGACGACCGCGGCGCGATGCTCGGGCGACCGGCTCGGCCTGCGCGTGACGGACGGCACCGCCGGCCTCAGGCCTCGCGCGGGCCGGGGGTGAACGTCACCGGCAGGTGGACGAGCGCATTGGCCCAGTTCGTCGGCAGCCGCTCGACCTCGCCGGCGAGCTGCAGATCGCGCAGCCGGCGGATGAGCTCCTCGAAGATCACGCGCAGCTCCAGGCGCGCGAGCCCGGAGCCCAGGCAGAAGTGACGCCCGCCGCCGCCGAAGGCGTCGTGGTCGGGCTTGACGCGGTGGATGTCGAACGTCTGCGGATCCTCGAAGACCGCCTCGTCGCGCGAGGCGCTCGTGTACCACATGACCACGCGGTCGCCCGCGCTGATCGCCTGCCCGGCGAGCTCGGTGTCCGCCGTCGCCGTGCGGTTGAACCACTGCACGACGCTCGTCCAGCGCAGGATCTCCTCGACGGCCCCCGGGATGCGCCCGGGGTCGTTCTGCAGTTCCGCGAGGACCTCGGGCCGCTGGAGCAGTGCGAGCATGCCGCCGGAGGTCGTGTTGCGCGTCGTGTCGTGCCCGGCGAAGGCGAGCAGCGCAAAGAACACGAGGATCTCCGTGTCCGTGAGGTCGCGGCCGTCGACCTGGCCGTCGCGCAGCGCCGTCACGATCGAGTCCGAGCGGCGCTCGGCGGTCTGGCGCTCGATCTGCTCGGCCAGGTAGGCGCCCATCCGCCCGAACACCTCGAGCGCGGCCGCAGGCTCCGGAGAGCGCTGGGCCGCCTCGATCTCGGTGGTCCACGCGAGGAACTGATCGAAGTCCTCGTCGGGCACGCCGAGCAGGTCGGTGATGACGCCCAGCGGCACCTGGACCGCGAGGTCCGCCACGACGTCGCAGGAGCCGCGCTCGATGACCGCGTCGATCACGCGCGTCACGCGGGCGCGGATCTGGTCCTCCAGCGCCTTCACGGCATGCGGGGTGAACGCGCGCTGCAGGATCAGCCGGTATTGCGTGTGCTGCGGCGGATCCATGTACAGCAGCAGGTTGCGCGCCAGGTCGAGCGGGACGACCTGGTCGGGATGCAGGAAGACGCCGGCCTCGTGCGAGGAGAACGTCGCCGTGTCGCGGCTGACCACGGCGACGTCGGCGTGCCGCATGACCGTCCAGCAGCCGCTGCCGTCGGGCAGTGGGTTCCAGCGGACCGGCGCCTCGGCGCGCATCCGTGCGAAGAGCTCGTGTGGAGGGCCGTCCTCGTGCCAGCGCGGGTCGAACAGGTCCACGTCGGCCAGGTCGACGGCCTCGGTCGTGCTCACGCTGTCGGTCGCCATCTCGTACGTCCTCCCGGTCGAATCGGACGCAGTGTACGACACCTTGTCCGGGATGTGATGAACTGCAGCCATGAGCCCTGATCCCGCAGTCGTCCGCGACCTCGACGACCTCACCGCCCCCTGGCTGGAGCAGGTGCTGGGCAGCGGCCCGATCGCCGGCTTCACCTCCGCCCCGATCGGGACGGGCCAGATGAGCCAGAGCCACCGCGTCGTGCTGGACTACGGCGAGGGCGCCGACGGCCCGGCAAGCGTCGTCGTGAAGATCGCGGCCACCGACCCGACGAGTCGCGCGACCGGCGTGGGCCTCGGCGCCTACGAGCGGGAGATCCACTTCTACCGCGAGCTCGCGCCGCGGATCGGCGGGGGGCGGGTGGATCAGCCGATACCCGCCTGCCATGCGGCGCTGATCGACCCGAGCGAGGGGTGGTTCACGCTCGTGCTCGGCGACGCGGCCCCCGCGGTGCAGGGCGACCAGATCGCGGGCTGCGACGTCGACCAGGCGCGCGTGGCGATGCGCGCACTGGCGCGGATCCACGCACCGGTCTTCGCCGACCCGCAGCTCGGCGCGACGCCCTGGCTGAACCAGGAGATGCCGCTCAACCAGGCGCTGCTGACGCAGCTGCTGCCCGCGTTCCTCGAGCGCTACGGCGACCGCGTGGCGCCGGAGCACCGCGCCGTCTGCGAGCGCTTCGTCCCCAGCCTCGACGGGTGGTTCCACGACCGGCGGCCGCCGCTCGGCCTCGTCCACGGCGACTTCCGCCTCGACAACGTGCTCTTCGGCGACCCCGACGGCGCGAGGCCGTTCACGGTGGTGGACTGGCAGACCGTCGGCTGGGGGCCGGTCATGACCGACGCCTGCTACTTCCTGGGCGGCGGGCTGTCGGTCGAGGATCGCCGCGCGGCCGAGGAGGAGCTCGTGCGCGAGTACCACGCGGCGCTGCAGGAGCACGGCGTCCAGGGGTTCGGCTGGGAGGCGTGCTGGGAGGAGTACCGGCGCCAGTGCTTCCTGGGCCTCGTCATGACGGTCGCGCCGGCGATGCTCGTCGAGCGCACCGAGCGCGGGGACGAGATGTTCATGACGATCCTCGCGCGGTACGCCCAGCAGGCCGTCGACCTCGGCGCACTGGACCTCCTGCCCGCGCCCGGGACGGGCCGCCCGGCGCCGCTGCGCCCCGAGCCCCGGGACGAGGGTCGCCACCCCTCCGGCCCGGAGGAGCTGTGGAACGAGAGCTGGTACTTCGACGCGGTCACCGAGGACGGGAGCCTGGGCGTCTGGGTGCGCCTCGGGCTGTACCCGAACCTCGGCGTCTCATGGGTCAACGCGTTCGTCTGCGGCCCCGGCCGGCCGTCCGTCGCCGTGATCGACTTCGAGGCGCCGCTGCCGACCGATGAGGACCTGACGATCGCGACGGGCGACCTGCGCGCCGAGCATCGCTGCGAGACGGCGCTCGAGCGCTTCGCCGTGCGCCTCAGCGGCACGGGCGAGGCCCATGAGGATCCGGCGGCGCTGCTGCGCGGCGAATCCGGCACGCCGGTCCCCGTCGAGCTCGACCTCGTGTGGGACACCCTCGGAGAGCCGTACGCCTACCGCGTCGCCACGCGCTACGAGATCCCGTGCACCGTCACGGGACGCATCCGGGTCGGTGAGGAGGAGCTCGAGCTGCGCGCCGTCGGTCAGCGCGACCACTCGTGGGGGACGCGCGACTGGTGGGCCGCCGAGTGGATGTGGTGCGCGGGCCACCTCGGCGACGGGACGCGCCTGCACGGCGTCGAGTTCCGGCTGCCCGACGCCCCGCGCATCGGCATCGGCTATCTGCAGCCGCCCGACGCCGGCCTCGTCGAGGTCGACGCGGTGCGTGCCTCGGAGGATGTCGCCGCGAACGGGCTCATCACGTCCGCACGGCTGGAGTTCGGCGAGGACCTCACGCTGGACGTCGAGCCGCTCGCCTTCGGGCCGCTGCGACTCGTCGCCCCGGACGGGCGCGTCTCGAGCTTCCCACGCGCGATGTGCCGCATGAGCAGCGCCGACGGCCGGACGGGTGTCGGCTGGGTGGAGTGGAACCGCAACATCTCGGCTCGATGAGCGGCCGGCTGCACCTCCTGGCGGCCGCCATCGCGCTCGCCTGCTGCTGCGCGCCGGGGCTCGCGATCCCGCCGCCCGCCCGGGCGATCACGATCGGCGTCGCCGACCAGCGCCCGCTCTTCTTCACGAACAGCTCGTTCCAGCGCACGCGCATCGGCCGTGCGCGGATCCTCGTCGGCTGGGACGCGCTGGAGGTCGACTGGCAGCGTGCCGAGCTCGACGCGTGGTTCAGCGCGGCTCGCACCGCTGGCGTGACGCCGCTCGTGACGTTCGGCAGGTCGCGCACGCGGCCGGACTTCCTGCCGACCCCCGACCGCTACGAGGGAGTGGTTCGCGCGTTCCGTGCCCGCTACCCGTGGGTGACGGAGTTCTCGACCTGGAACGAGGCGAACTCCTGCGGTGAGCGGACGTGCCGGCGCGCGAACCTCGTCGCGGCCTGGTACCGACGCCTGCGGATCGCCTGCCCGGGCTGCACGCTGCTCGCCGCCGACCTGGTCGACCAGCCGAACCTCAGCGACTGGGCACGCCAGTTCCGCCGCAGCGCGACCGTGCAGCCGACGCGCTGGGGCCTGCACAACTACCTGGACGCCAACCGCTACACGACGCGCTTCACCCGTCAGATGCTCGCCGCGACACAGGGACAGCTGTGGCTGACCGAGACCGGCGGCCTCG
>JADGPM010000321.1 GCA_017882425.1 Solirubrobacteraceae bacterium | reverse complement strand
GGTCGAGGACCCGGGCTCCGTCGCCGTCCCGGAGCTCTTCGTGTGCCGCAGCCGCGATCGAGCCGGGCCGTCCGTTCACGCGCATCCACTGGCACCCGTCGTCGGTCTCACCGCCCTCATGGGCGCCGCGCATAGACCCCCGACATCAGCACCGTCGGATAACTCCCCGGTTGTTCGACGAGCGCGCTCCCGCGCGTGCCGAGGCGGCCGTCGGCCAGGGTCAGCAGAGACTCCCGCACGCGCTCGAGCATCGGATCGACACCCTCGATTGAGAGCATCCACGCCGGGTCGGGCTGGAGCACCGGCAACTCGCCGTCCGCTCGCCGGGCGATCTGGTCCTCGAGCAGAGCGGCGAGGGTCTCCAGGCCGCCCCCGCGCGAAGCGCTTCCCAGAACCTGGTCGGCCGCGATCCCGCGCTGCCACAGCCAGTGGACGATCCAGCCCGCCGACTCGGACTCGTCGGTGATGCGCGCAAGCAGCCGGGGCCCGTGCTCATCGATCTGGTAGGCCTCCGCACCGCGACGGGCCAACACCAGGAGACCTCCGGGGCCCGCCGGGCGCGCCGGCAGCCGGCCATCGAGGTCCGCGATGTCGGTTCCGCCCACGATCGCCAGCTCGATGCCGGCCGCACACGCATCCTCGATCAGACGGACCTGGCGCGCGGCGCCGGCGTCGCGGTCGGGAAGCGCCGTGCCGTCGCAGTCGAACACGATCGCCTCGAATCGCCGAGTCATGTCGACATCGTGACCCGCACGTCACCCTCCTGCTCGAGCAGCGAGAACCCCGTGCTCGATCCGATCCGGCGAAAAGCGAGGCTGACCTTCGAGCGGCCGACTCGGACGTCGCCGAGCTCGACGCTCGCGAGCCAGTCCGGCAGTCGCGGGCGGTCGACCGTCAGTCTGTTCTCCGGTGCCTGAGCGGAGATCCCGAGCATGGCCTGGAGCAGCATGAACGGCGCTGTCGCCGCCCAGGCCTGAGGGAGGCACGCGACGGGGTAGGGGACGATGGCTCTGGACCCATCGCGGTGGAAGCCGCAGAACAGCTCGGGCAGGCGAAGGTCACGCGCGCCGGCGGCGACCTCGAACAGCCCGGCGGCGATCCGTGACGTCGCCGCGTCGAAGTCGTAGCGCTTGAGGCCGGCGGCGGCGATCGCGTTGTCGTGCGGCCAGATCGAGCCGTTGTGGTAGCTCATCGGGTTGTAGGCCGGCGAGCGGCTCGACAGGGTCCGGATCCCCCAGCCGGAGAACATGTCAGGCGCCATCAGCCGCTCCGCCACCGGGGCGGCCTTGTCCTCGTCCACGATCCCGCAGTACAGGCAATGCGCGGGGTTGGAAGTGACGCTGCGAACCTGTGCCTTACGCCCGTCCAAGGCCAGCGCGAAGAACCCCTCCTCCGGGTCCCAGAACGCGTCGTTGAAGGCCGCTCGCAACGCGCCGGCCTCGGTCCGCAACCGGTGGGCGCGGGGCGCGTCGCCGAGTGCCTCGTACACGTCGGCGATGCGCAGCTTCGCCTCATACGCGTAGCCCTGGACCTCCACGAGCGCGATCGGGCCCTCGGCGAGCGACCCGTCGGCATGCACGATCGCGTCGTGTGAGTCCTTCCAGCCGTGGTTGACGAGGCCCGCCGGCGACCGCCGCTCGTACTCGAGGAATCCGTCGCCGTCGCGATCGCCCCACTCGTCCATCCACTCGAGCGCGGCGTCGAGCGCCGGGCGCAGCTGGGCCATCGTGTCGAGATCGAGCGTCCAGCGGTAGTAGCCGCCCGCGACCATCAGGAACAACGGCGTCGCGTCAACCGTCCCGTAGTACGGCGTGTGCGGGATGTGCCCGGTGCGGGCGAGCTCGCCCGCGCGCAGCTCGTGCAGGATCTTGCCGGGCTCGGCGTCACGCCACGGCTCGTCTGTGCGGGCTTGGAGCCTGGCGAGCACGAGCAGCGTGCCGCGGGCGACCTCGGGATTGACCATCAGCGCCTCGCAGGCGCTCAGCAGCGAATCACGGCCGAACGGCGCGACGTACCAGGGAATCCCCGCCGCCGGCAGCTGACAGTTGGCGACCGGTGTCATCAGCGCGTGCAGGTCACGCACGGACGCGTCGATCAGCCGGTCGAACAGCTCGTTGTCCGTGCTGATGCGAGCGCAGCCGGCGACCCAGTCGGCGTGCGCCGACTCGAGCCGCGCGGCCGTTCTGTCCAGCGTCGGCCGCGCGCGCCGGCGCCCACTGCCCGCTGGCAGAACGGTGATCAGCAGCGACGTCGCCTCGCCCGCGTCCAGCTGCACGTCCCACGCCACGACTGCGCGGCCGCCGTCGACCCTCACGCGCGACGCGAGCGGGCTGAACTCGACGAGCGTCTCGCGACGCTGACCGTCCGCCGCCACGTAGCGGAGACGCACGTGACTCCCGTCGCTTGTCGCCGGCGCCACGTGCCCGGTCGTGCGCCGCCCCACGCGTCGGACCTCGAACACATCGGCGAAGTCGGCCGCCAGCGACACCTCGACGACCGTGGCAACCCGGTGAGGACGGAAGCTGCGCACACGTACGCGATAGAACAGACGGTCCGCGATCAGCACCGTCCGGCGCACATTGAGCGTCTCCTGGGGCACGGGCGGCTCGCTCGCGCTCAACTCGGCGTTGGTGGCGTTGATCACCGCGTGATGTCCCGACTCCATCACCGACGAGAGCAGCACCGGCGATCGCCCACCGACCGTGACCCGCAGCTCGGACAGGTGCCGTGTGTCCTGGACGTAGAGCCCCTCGCCAGACGCGCGCGAGGCGCGGATGTCCCCGTCGGGCCGTGCGCACACGAACGCCGCCCCGGACTTGAGCGCCAGCAG
>JADGPM010000320.1 GCA_017882425.1 Solirubrobacteraceae bacterium | reverse complement strand
TCGACGTCGTCGACCAGATCTTCGACGTGCTCGTGCGCGACTTCTCCGCGTATGCCGTCGCGCTGCACGGCAAGACGTCCTCGACGCCCGAGCAGCAGGCATGGGCGCTCGAGCACGTGCGCAAGCCGGCGACGGACGCCGAGCGCTTCGCGCGCGTCTGGGGTCAGGTCACCGCGCTGTCGGGCGCGTACGAGATGCAGCCGTAGCGGCGGGAAACCTGCGCGCTAGTCGCACTTCGACTTGGTGGCGGACGTGAACGCCTTGACCGCGCTCACGACGTTCGCGGCGTCGAGCGCGACCGCGGCGATCTGCGTGGCCGATGGACTCGACGGGAGCGCCTTGGCAGCGCTGCTGAGCGTGTCGACCGAGGACTTGAGCGCGCTCGTCTCGCTGGGGAAGTCGGTCTTGGCGGCGTCCACCGCCGCCGTCGCGTCGCTCTGGATCGTCGTCAGCTGCGACTCCAGTCCGCTGATGCCGCTGCTGGACGCAGCGCTCGGGAGGTTCTTGATGGAGTTCTCGAGGTTGGTGCGGTCCTTGCAGTACGCCGGCTTGCTGCTGCTGCCACAGCCGGCTGCCGCGGCCAGCGCGACGAGGGCGACAAGCGCCAGGGAGACGCGCGTCGCGACGCGACCGGTGTGCGAACGCGCCCGGATGTGCTCGGAGAACATCAGGCATTCCTTCCTCAGAGGACCGTGGTCGCACGACCGTAGATGCACGACGCGCCGCGCCCATCCGTAGGAGCTACCGTTTCGGCGCGGGTTGTTCCGCGGGTGCCGGCTGGTCGTCGCCGGAGCAGGCGCTGCAGTAGAGGGCGGCGCCGATGTCGTGGGGCCGGCAGAGCTCGTGCGTGTCCCGGTTCTCCCACTCGTGGGGGGTGCGGTCGAAGACGAGCCGGCCGCAGCCCTTGCAGCGGCCGAGCAGCCGGGTCGCCGGGGCGTCGTGGGCGGCCAGCCGCAGGCTTCCCGCCCGCGCTCTCGGGGGCACCCGCTCCGGTGCCGGTCCCGCCGGTTCTGCGTGGCTCATGGCGTGGTCTCGCGCGCTGCGAGCGCCCAGAGGTCCTGCTTCACCAGGTACTCGTTCGGGAGGCGATGGCCGATCGCCTCGACCGCAGCGAGCCATTCGAGCGCGCCGCGGTAGTCGAGCAGCGCCGCGGCTTCGTCGGCCCATTCGAGGGATCTCCTGACCGCGACCTCGTGCTTGGTCAGTCCGACCAGCTTCGGTCCGCTTGCCGATCGCTCTTGGTTTGTCACGCTCGTTGGCTCCTTGATCCGGCTGTGGCCTGGCGGTCAGCCACCTGCGATCGCTGACGGATGACGGCCACCGGAATCGGGCCGAGCGAGCGTCCACCGCGCCATACGGCGATTGGGCGAACGGACCAAGCCTAACGCACCCCACAAAGCGGCGCCAGTGCGTCATGCTGCGCGGCGATGGTCGAAGACCCGGACCACCTGCGCATCCTGATCGCCGATGAGCTCGAGACTCGTCTTGACGAGATCGCGCAGGTCGTCGACGGTCTGGGCCACACGGTCATCGCTCGTGTGCTGGACGTCTCGGAGATCGCCGAGGAGACCCGGCGCAGCCGTCCCGACATAGCGATCGTCGGGCTGGGCGACGAGAGCAAGCACGCGCTGGACCTGATCTCGGCGATCGTCAAGCAGGCCGCCTGCCCGGTGATCGCGGATCTCGAGACCGAGGACAGCACCTTCATCGACGCCGCCGCGCGGCGCGGCATCTTCGCCTACATCACGCACGGCAGGCCGCCGGACATGGCCAACGCGATCGACATCGTCCTGCAGCGCTACGCCGAGTTCAGCCGCCTTGAAGGCGCCTTCGGACGCCGCGTGCTCATCGAGCAGGCGAAGGGCATCCTCATGGAACGCCACGGCGTCAGCGCCGATGAGGCATTCGCCGAACTGCGCAGCCGCGCCAGGAACACCGGTACCACCGTCGTCGAGGTCGCTGAAGCGGTCACGCTCAGCCATCCACTGCTCAAGACGCGTCAGGTCCCCGACGGTCCGTAGGCCACCGGCTCCTGCTCGCGGGGACGCCCCGGCTGCTGACGGCGCCGGCCGCGCTCAGCGCGTGTTCTGGCGGATGAGCTGCTGCAGCTCGGTGACGGTGCGCTCGACCTTCGGGTAGACGACCTGGCGCAGGCGCACGGTGTTGCTCGAGGTCGTCGCGATGACGATCACCGCGGCGCCCGCGGCGAGCGCGAGCAGCAGCACGATCAACGGGCCGAGCCGGCGCCGGCGCCGTGCCGGCGCCTGTGACGGCGGCACGATCGCCGGAGGCGGCTGGTTGCGCGGTTGCGCGGGCTGGATCGGCTGGCGCCGCTGGACGGGCGTCGCGGGGCCCGCGGCGATCGCGCCGGCGGCCGCCCTGGGCGCGACACTCGTCGCATGCGTCGCGGGCGCCGTCGCGCGCGCCGCGCCCTCGTGGCCGTCGGACCACGCGATGCCGCGCGCACCGTCGCTGAGCGCCTGGCGCAGCTCCTCGGCCGTCGCGTAGCGGTCCTCGGGCTCGAGCGCGAGCGCGCGATCGACGGCGGCGGCCAGCTCCGGCGTGACCTCCGGGTTCAGCTGATCCAGGAGCGCGGGCGCCTCGCGCTGCTGCTTGAGCGCGAGCTCGGTCAGCGTCGCCGCCTCGTAGGGCAGGCGCCCGGAGAGCAGCTGGTAGGTGACGACGCCGAGCCCGTAGATGTCCGAGCGCGCCGTGGCCTCCTGGCCGGTCGCCTGCTCGGGAGCGAGGTAGGCGGCCGTCCCGAGCACGGAGCCGACCTGCGTGATCGAGGACTCCTCGCTGATCGCCTTGGCGATCCCGAAGTCCGCGAGCTTGACGACGCCGTCATCGGAGCGCAGCAGGTTGCCCGGCTTGACGTCGCGGTGCACCACGCCGCCCTGGTGGGCGTAGTCGAGGCCGCGGCAGGCCTGCGAGATGATCCCCAGCGCCTCGGGAACGGGCAGCATGCCGCGTTCGCGGAGGATCTCCGCGCACGACTGGCCCTGCACGTACTCCATGACGATGTACTGGCGCCCGCTGTGCTCGTCGAGCCCGAAGTCGAAGACCTGGACGATGTTCGGGTGCACGAGCCGCGCGACGCTCAGCGCCTCGCGCCGGAAGCGCGCGACGAACTGGCGGTCATCGGCGAGGTGCTCGGCCAGCAGCTTGATCGCGACGTGGCGTTCGAGCCGGCGGTCGAGGGCGAGGACGACGGTCGACATGCCGCCGCTGCCCAGGCGCTCGCCGAGCTCGTAGCGGTCGGCCAGCAGCTGGGCGCTCATTTCGCCCCCGTCGTCGTCTGATCGGGGCTGACGCCGCCCGGGTTGCCGGATGACGTCGTCGGCGTGGTCGTCGTCGTGGGCGTGGTGGTCGTCGTGGGCGTGGTCGTCGTCGTGGTCGGCGTCGTCGTGGTGGTCGTCGTCGTCGTGCCCGTGGTGGTGGTCGGCGTGGAGGTCGTGGTGTCCGTCGTGGTGGTCGGCGTCGTGGTGGTCGTCCCGGCGGCGCACTGCGTCGGCACGGTCTTCGTCAGCGCCGCCAGGCCCTCGCGGATGCGGGCGCTGAGCAGCGGGTCGACGCTCGCCGGCAGCGACGCGTACGCCCGCTGGGCGTCGCGCAGCGCCGCGGTCGCCTTCGCGCAGTCGCCGGCGGCGGTCGCGTCCGAGACGTTGGCGAGCGCGTTGTCCATTGCGGCGGCGTCGCCCGCGGGCAGCAGCTTCGAGCTGTTGCCGCATGCGACGAGCCCGGAGCTGAGTGCGCCGAGCACGACTGCCAGGAGGAGCGCGAGTGGGTACCGGGACATCGTCATTGACCGTAGTGAAGACGTTCGGCGAGGGAGTCCGGCAGCCGCGCGGCGCGGATCGCCGCGGCGGCGCCGTCCACGTCGTACTCGGTGCGGTGCCAGGAGGCCAGGCCGGAGGTGAGGTCGAGCATCAGCCAGGCCGCGCGCGGGTCACCGTCACGCGGCTGGCCGACACTGCCGGGGTTCAGGAGCCAGCTGCCGGCGGAGACGTCGACGGTCTCGTCCTCGCGACGTGCGCTGCCGGTCGCGGGCCGGCCCTCCTGGCGCTCGAAGGAGAGCGCGACGTGGCTGTGACCGACCAGCCCGATCCGCTCGTGCAGTTCGTCGAAGCAGAGCTCGGCGAGCAGCGCGCTGATGACGTACTCCCAGATCGGGTCGCGCGGGCTGCCGTGGAAGAGGCCGACCTCACCCGCTTCCGCCTCGGGGCGCAGCGTCGCGAGCCACTCCAGGTTCTCGGCCTCGATGACCTCCTGCGTCCAGCGGGCCGCCAGCGCGGCGCCGCGGGAGAACTCGTCGAGCGGGATGTCGCCGGTGACCGCCAGGTCGTGGTTTCCGGCGATGCAGAGCGTCGCGTGGTCGCGGATCAGGGCGACGCAGTCGTTCGGGTCGGCGCCGTAGCCGACCAGGTCGCCCAGGCACCACAGCTCACGCGCAGCGGTGCCCTCGACGTCCTCGAGGACGGCCTCGAGGGCCTGGCGATTCGCGTGGATGTCCGAGACGACGGCGACCTGCATGGTGTTCAAACGCTCGTGACGACGGTAGCGTCACGCTCGACATGCAGGAATCGAGAGCGCCGGCTCAGAAGTCCTCGCGCTGCTGGTCGACCTCCGGGAGGTTCTTGATGTTCTCGCGCGCCTTCCAGCGCCCGTAGTTGTCCTCCATCGCGTCCAGCAGCTCGCGCATGAAGCGCGGCGACAGGTTGACGCGCGAGACGACCACGCCGGGGATCTCACCGTCCTCGACCTCGTGGTCCACGCGCGCGAACGTCACCGTGAACTCGTAGTCGGAGTGGCTCACGTTCGCGAAGTTCGCGTAGTGACCCGCCATCTGTTGCGGCTCGATGTGGATGTTGATGTGCCGCTCGGGCTCGTGGGGTGCGTCAGCCATGGTCCGCCTAGTATCCCGCTTGTGACCCGCGACGACGCCGCCGCATGAAGATCGTCGTCATCGCCGTCGGCCGGCTGCGCCCGCCGTTCGTCGATGATGTCCAGCACTACCAGCGGATGATCGCCGGGCACTGCCGTCTGGAGATGGTCGAGGTCCGCGAGAACGACAAGGTCGAAAAGCGCATCCCGGACCGCGCGTTCGTCACGCTGCTCGACGCCGGCGGTTCGACCTACGACAGCATCGGGTTCAGCCGGTTGCTCGAGGAGCGCCGCATGAGCGGGCGCGACTGGTGCTTCGTGGTCGGCGGTGCGTACGGCCTGGAGCTGCCCAGCCCCGACCAGACGCTGTCGTTCGGTCCGATGACGCTGCCCCACCAGATGGCCCGCGTCGTCCTGCTCGAGCAGCTCTACCGCGCGCACAAGATCATCGCCGGGGAGCCCTACCACCACTGATGACGACCTTCGACTCGCGCAGGCGCAGGCCCGGGCCGGACCCGTCCTCCGGGACGAACCTCTCGCGCCACGAGCTGCGCCACTTCCTACGGCGCTTCGCCTGGGTCGCGGTCGCGCTCGTCGTGTTGCTGGCGCTCGGTGCCGTCGGCTACGCCGTGTTCGAGGGCGTCTCGCCGTGGAACGGGTTCCTCTGGTCGCTGGACACGGTCGCGACGGAGGGTGCGCGCAACCGCCCGGAGTCCACCGGCGGCGAGATCGTCTGGGTCGTGCTGATCGTGCTGGGCGTCGGTACGCTGCTCTACGCCCTGGTGACGGCGGTCGAGGTCCTCGTCTCCGGGCACGTCCGCACCCTTCTCGACGACCGACGCGAGCAGCAGGCCATCGACTCCCTCACCGACCACGTGATCATCTGCGGCTTCGGCCGCGTCGGCCGTCAGGCCGCCGCCGACCTGCGCGCCGCGAGAGCGCGCTACGTCGTGATCGACCCCCATCACGAGAACCTGGATGAGGCGCGCGGCGTCGGCGTGCGCCTCATCGAGGGGAACGCGACGGTCGACGACGTGCTCGTCCAGGCGGGCGTCGCGCGCGCGAAGACGTTGATCGCGGCCGTCGACAGCGACGCCGAGAACGTCTTCATCACGCTGTCCGCGCGGCAGCTGAACCCGGACCTCTCGATCATCGCACGGGCCTCCGACCGCGACACCGAGCCCAAGCTCCTGCTCGCCGGGGCCAATCGCGTGATCTCGCCCTACCGCTCGAGCGGCTCGGAGATGGCGCGCTGGGCGCTGACCCCGCAGGTGTCGGGCACGCTCGACGTCGCCCCGGAGTACCGGCTCGAGGAGATCGAGGTCGACCCCGGCTCGGCGGCGGACGGCGCGACGATCGTCGACGTGCGCGGCGCTGCGATCATCGTGGCGGTACGGCGGCCCGACGGCAGCTTCCTCACGCAGCCCCCCGGCGGCACGGGCCTCGCGGCCGGCGACGTCATCCTCGCGATGGGCGCCGTCGCGACCATGGAGCGCCTCGAGGGTGCCTTCGCGGTGGCCCGTCCGGACGCCGGCACGACCGCCGAGCCCCGCACATGACGACGCCGCTCGACGACCTGCGCGCCGCACTGCGCGGCGCGGTCGCCGCCGTCGCCGACGGCGCGCAGCCGCGCTCTGCGCCCACGCTGGAGCGCCCGCGCCAGGCCGAGCACGGCGACTACGCCACGAACGCCGCCCTGATGATCGCCAAGGCCGTCGGCGCGCCCCCGCGTGACGTGGCCGCGCGCCTGGCGGACGAGCTCGCCGGCCGGCTCGGCCCGGCACTCGCCGGCTCGGACGTCGCCGGGCCCGGCTTCCTGAATCTCGTGCTCTCCGACGCGTGGTACGGCGAGGCGCTCACTGCGATCGCCGCAGCGGGCGAGGGCTGGGGCGGCGGCGGCGCCGACCCTGTGCGCACGGTGAACATCGAGTTCGTCAGCGCCAATCCCACCGGACCGGTCCACGTCGGCGGCACGCGCAACGCGGCCTACGGCGATGCGCTCGCGCGCCTGCTGACGTTCCGCGGCCACCGCGTCCACCGCGAGTTCTACGTCAACGACTACGGGTCGCAGATCCGGCTGCTGGGCGCCTCGATCCAGGCCCGCGCGCGCGGTGAGGAGCCGCCCGAGGGCGGGTACGTCGGCGACTACATCTCGACGCTCGCCGCCGAGATCGACGGGGCCGCCGGGCTCCCCGAGGACGAGGTCGCGCGGCTCGGCGTCCAGCTGATGCTCGGCCAGGCCGAGCGCAGCCTCGCGCGCTTCCGGATCGTCTTCGACACGTGGTTCCGCGAGCACACCCTCCATGACGGGTCGCCGACGCCCGTCCAGCGCGCGTTCGACGTGCTCGAGGCCCAGGGCCGCACGTTCCGCGAGGACGGCGCCCTGTGGCTGCGCACGACCGAGTTCGGCGACGACAAGGACCGGGTGCTCGAGCGCTCCAACGGCGAGCACACCTACTTCGCCTCGGACATCGCCTACCACCAGGAGAAGCGCGAGCGCGGCTTCGACCTGATGCTCGACATCTGGGGTGCCGACCACCACGGCTACGTCTCGCGCATGCACGCCGCCTACCAGGCGCTCGGCGGCGCGCCCGGCGAGCTCGAGCTGCTGATCATGCAGCTCGTCCACCTCGTCGAGGGCGGGGAGCGCGCGCGCATGAGCAAGCGCGCCGGCGAGTTCGTGACGCTCGACGACCTCGTCGACGACATCGGGGTCGACGCGGCGCGCTGGTTCCTGCTCGCGCGCTCGCACGACACGACGATGGAGCTCGATCTCGAGCTCGCGCGCAGCCAGTCCAACGAGAACCCCGTCTACTACGTGCAGTACGCCCACGCCCGGATCGCCTCGATCCTGCGCCGTGCGCGCGAGGCCGGCGAGACCCCGGCCGTCGACGCCGCTCGCACGCTGCACCCGAGCGAGCGCGCGCTCGTGCAGCGGCTGCTCGAGTTTCCCGACGAGGTCGTCGAAGCGGCGGAGAAGCGCGCGCCGCACCGCATCGCCGCCTACGCGCTCGAGACCGCGCAGTCCTTCAGCGCCTTCTACCGCGACTGCCAGGTCGTGGGGGCGCCGGCCGAGGATCTCGGCTTCCGCGTCCAGCTCTGCGCCGCCGCCCAGCAGGTCCTGGCGCGCTCGCTGGACCTGCTCGGGGTCTCCGCGCCGGACGAGATGTAGCGCGGGCCGCGGGGCTACGCGCGCGTGCGAC
>JADGPM010000319.1 GCA_017882425.1 Solirubrobacteraceae bacterium | reverse complement strand
CCGGGGTTGTGGTCGATCACGAGGACCGCCTGGTGGGCGGGACGGGTCTGCGCCGCGATCGATGCGACCGCCGCGCACAATGCGTCCCAGCGCGCGTCGCTGAACGCGCAGATGATCACCGAGATCCGCGGCGAGGCGCCGGGGGCTTCGCCCATGACCTGAGATTAGTTGCCGCGCGCCGGGAGCCTGCTCGGCAGGGCGCGCCGGCGGCCGGGTGCGCAATGGGTCATCGCTCGGGCTATCGGCAGGCCCGCGGCCGTCCTACAGCCCCTGCAAGGCCTCCTTCGCGGCACGCGTTCCGGAGCGCAGCGCGCCCTCCATGTACCCGTTCCAGTAGGTCGCCGTCTCCGCCCCCGCCCAGTGGATGCGCCCGACGGGCGTGCGGATCGCCGCGCCGAAGTCGAGCAGGACGCCGGGCGGCGTGAAGCCGACGTAGCAGCCGCGCGTCCAGCGCTCGTCCGACCAGTTCATCTCGAAGTAGGCCTTCGGCTTGCGCGCCCGCTCCCCGAAGAACTTCGCGAAGCTGTCGAGCACCGCCGCGCGCCGGGACGCCGCCGGCCGTCGCGACCACACGCGCGCGTTGTGACCCTCGAGGAAGCCGAGCAGCACGCCGGGCCCGCCGTCCGGAGGGGAGTTGTCGTACGTGAGCCGGACGCTGTCGAAATCGCCGTTGGCGTAGCCGGCGAGGCCGTCCTTGCGCCAGAAGGGCTCGTCGTAGACGGCCTGGCACTTGATCGCGTTGCCCTGCGGGAAGCGCTGGGTGAGCTGCGCGCGGTCGGCGGGCAGCTGGGGCTCGTAGTCGATCTGGGCGGTCAGCGAGGGCGGCCCGGTGACGATCACGCGCTTGGCCTTCCAGACGCCGCGATCGCTCGTGACGGTGACGCCGCCGGAGCCCTGCACGATGCGGCGCACCGGCGCGTTCAGGACGACGCGCGAGCCCAGGCGCCTGGCCATCTCGATCGAGACGCGCTGGGAGCCGCCGACGAAGCGCTGCTCCTGGGCGCCGTCGTGGGTGTTGAGCAGGCGCAGGAAGCTGCCCTTCGTCGTCTCGTTCCCCGCCGCGGCGGCGTAGAAGAGCGCGTGCAGCAGCGAGACGTCGCGCGGCTCGGCGGCCCACACGGCCTCGATCGCCAGGTCGAACAGGAAGTGCGCGCCGTCGGTGCTCGAGTTCGCGAGCTTCCACGTCTCGACCGTCTGGCCATCGTAGGCGAGCGCGTTCGCGGCGGCCCACGGCTTGTCGACGGGGATCTCACCGAGCAGGCCCTCGAACTTCAGCAGCAGGTCGACGACATCGCTGACGTCGGGATCCGGCGGGATCGCGCCGACCACCGGGTCGGGCGTGAAGGTCCTGCGCGTGCCGGACCGGTGGTAGACGTAGTCGCCCTTGTCGTAGGTCGCGAACGTCTTGACGCCGAGCTGCCTGGAGAGGGCGAGCAGCCGGTCCTGGGTCGGACCGACCCACTGGCCGCCCACCTCGGCGATGTGGCCGCCACCGATCGAGTGGTTCAGCGTGCGGCCGCCGACCCGCCCGCGCGCCTCGAGGACGGCGACCTTGCGGCCGGCCTTGACGAGGTCGCGGGCGGCCTGCAGCCCCGAGAGGCCGGCGCCGACGATGACGACGTCGACCTTGCGCGTCGCGCCCTTGGAGGCTGCGCCCGCGGTCTGCGGGGCGATGCCCGCGAGGGCGGCGCCGGCGCCGGCCGCGGCGCCGGCGGCGAGCAGACGCCTGCGGGAGATCGCGGCGTCGGGGGCGGGGGTCTCGGGCTGGATCGCGTCGTCGGGCATCGCGGCATTGTGCCGGGAGAGGGCGCCCAACGCGCTGGTGGGATGGCGCCCCTATGGCGTGACGACGCCCGTCACCGCGGCGCTCGGCGCCTCGAGCATCAGCGGCTGGCCGCATTTCCAGCAGTACACGGCGCCGCGGCTGTGCGGCGCCCCGCACGAGCGGCAGGCCCCGCCGATGCCCTCCTCGGCGGCCGAGAGCAGCCGCTCGACCTCGCCGAGCTCGGCGTCGACCTCCTGGAGCTCGGCGGCGCGCCGGACGAGGACGTCGACGCGGAAGTGGTCGCGGATCGCCATCTCGTAGGTCAGGCCGCCGAGGTCCCAGGTCAGCTCGGCGACCTGCTCGGCGAGCTCGTCGCGCCGGGCGCGCAGGTCGGCGTGCCGGTCGGGGCCGGTGGGCGGGGCGGCGGGTGCGCCGCCCCGGTTGCGGAGCTTGTCGAGCATGCGTGGTCCCCTATCCGATCGACTGGAACGAGCCGCCGCCGGCGGCGGGCTTGTTGTCCTTCGGCGGCGCCTTGCCGCCGGTGCCCACGACCTTCGGCAGCTTGGTCGACTGCTTCTGGTAGGCCTTGGGCGAGAGCTTCTGCAGGTTCTGGAGGCTCTTGTTCGTCGCCTTCGAGCCGCTGCTCGTGGAGGAGCTCGACCCGCTCGAGGGCGAGGAGCCGCCCGACTTCGAGGAGGAGCCCGAGGATGAGGACGGGGTCGCGGTGGTGGGCGTCGTCGTCCCGGCCGCACCCGCCGCGGTGCCGGCGGCCGCTCCGCCGACGCTGATGACCTGCGGCGCGGGGGTCGTCGGGGTCCTGTCGTTGCCCGAGTTGCCGATCAGCACGCCGACGCCGAGCGCCAGGAGCAGGCAGGCGAGGCCGCCGAGCGCGGCGAGCCCGGAGCGGTTGCCGCCGTCACCACGGCGCGAGGCCGCGCCCAGCGGGGGCGCGGTGGGCGGTGCGCCGGCGGTCGGGGCGATGCCGTAGTCACCGGCCGTGCCCTCGACGCCGACGACGGCCGCGCCCTTCGAGGCGAGGATCTCCTTGAACGCGAGCCGCGCGTCGGTGCGGCGTGCGCCGCAGTTCAGGCAGTAGCGCTGGTCGGCCGCGAGCAGCGCGCCGCACGTCGAGCACGGCTCGCCGCTGGCGCCCAGCGTGGGTGCGTGGACGTCTTGCGTGGACATCGCCTAGCTGCCTCCTGCGAGGACGGTCGGGGGCGCGGAGCATGCGAGCGTCCCGCCCTTGGGGTTGCCGATGAAGTAGACGCGGAACGTGATCGGCTTCGGCGTCGGCGCTGGAGCGAGGTTGTCGACGATCGCGCGGCCCGCGGCCTTGACCGACGAGCCGTTCGTGCTGACGCAGGCGATGACGAGGCGCTTCTGCGCGATCTTCGAGGTGTTCGTGATGACCCCGCGTGCGTACACGCCCGAGACATCGCTGCCGAAGGCGAGCTTCGTGATCGTCATCTGCGGCAGCGTGGCCGGTGCCCTGCCCTTCGCGAGGCCGATCGTCGCCTTCAGGCCCGTGGGCCTGCCCGTCGCCGTGACCTGGTCGTTGACCCAGATCTCGCTCTCGCCCTTCGGCACCGCTGCGAGCTGCACGAGCGAGGGGTCCAGGCCGGGGGCGGCATTCGTGTAGAGCTGTCGCCCCTTCGCCCCGTTGACGCTGATCAGCACGGGGACGTTCGCCTGCGAGCCTCCGCTGTTCTTCAGCTCGACCACCGCGGCGGTGCCGTTGGCGTCCTGCAGGACGGCCGAGCTCGTCACGTGGATGTCGGGATTGACCGTCCCCACCGTCAGCGTCCTGCCCTTCAGGAGCGCCTTGCCCTGCTTGGACAGCCGCGCGCTCGTGTCCTGGGTCGTCTCGCAGGCGGCGAGGCCGAGCGTGAGGGCGGCGGCGGCACCGGCGAGCGCGGCGGAGCGGCCGATCACCCGAATGCCCCTCGGACGTAGTCGCGCGTGCGCTCGGCCTTGGGGGTGTTGAAGACCTGCTCGGCCGGCCCGACCTCGACGAGGTCGCCGAGGTACATGAACGCGACGTTGTCGCCGACGCGGTAGGCCTGCTGGAGGTTGTGCGTCACGATCACGACCGCCAGGGTGCTGCGCAGCTCGACGATCAGATCCTCGATCACGGCGGTGGACTTCGG
>JADGPM010000069.1 GCA_017882425.1 Solirubrobacteraceae bacterium | reverse complement strand
TCGTCGTGCCGGTCTACTTCACGAACTCGCCGCGCGAGTGCCTCCATGTCCTCGCGCACTCCGAGGCGCGTGCGGTGTTCTGCGAGGACGAAGCGCAGCTCGAGAAGATCACGCAGATCCGTGCGGAGTGCCCCAGGCTGGAGCACGTGCTCGCGCTCTGCGACGGGCCGCTGGACGACGGCACGCTGGCGCTCGACGAGCTGATGCGCGGCGGCAGCGCGGTGGCCGGCGAGGACGTCGAGGCGGCCGGTCGCGTCCCGGTCGCGGGGGATCCGGCGACCATCGTCTACACCTCCGGCACGACCGGCGAGCCGAAGGGCTGCGTCATCACCCACGGGAACGTCCTCGCGACGGTCGGCATGTACGAGGACCAGCTGCACCTCGCCGATGACGAGCACCCGATCGTCTACATGTTCCTCCCGCTCGCCCACGTGCTCGCCCGCGCCGTCGAGTTCGTCACGCTGCAGGAGGGCGGCACGCTCGCCTTCTGGACGCGCGACCCGACGCACATGCTCGCCGACCTGGCCGAGGTGCGCCCGACCCACTTCCCCTCGGTGCCACGGGTGTTCGAGAAGGTCCACACGGCGGCGCTCGTCGGCGTCGAGGGTGCGGGCGGGCTGCAGCAGCGCGTCTTCCGCTCGGCGCTCGCGCTCGGCGCGCGGCGCAGCCGCGCGGCGGCCGCGGGGCGACGCCCGGGCCTTGCCGACCGCCTGCGCGCGCCGGTCGCCGATCGCCTCGTGTACGACAAGGTGCGCGCGCTGTTCGGCGGGGGCATGCGCAAGGCGCTCACCGGCGCCGCGCCGATCGGCACCGACGTGATCGCCTTCTTCGACGCCTGCGGGATCCTGCTGCTCGAGGGCTACGGCATGACCGAGACCTGCGCCGCCGCCACCCTCAACATCGACGAGGCCCACCGCGCCGGCACGGTCGGCCGTGCCCTCCCCGGGGTGCAGCTGAAGATCGCGGACGACGGCGAGATCCTCATGCGCGGGCCGAACGTCAGCCCCGGCTACTACCGGGACCCCGAGGCGACCGCCGAGTTGTTCGACGCCGACGGATGGCTGTGCTCCGGTGACCTCGGGCTGATCGACGACGACGGCTTCCTGACGATCACCGGCCGCAAGAAGGACCTGATCATCACCTCCTCGGGCAAGAACATCGGCCCGACGGCGATCGAGACGCGGCTGCAGGAGACCCGTTGGATCTCGCACGCCGTCGTCTACGGCGACGGCCGGCCGTACCTGGTCGCGCTGCTGACGATCGATGCCGAGGAGGCGCCCGAGCTCGCGCGGCGGGCGGGCATCCCGGACGCCGACCCCGAGCTGCTGGCGGCCAACGAGGCCGTGTGCGCCGTGCTGCAGGAGTCCGTCGATGCCGTCAACGCCGATTTCGCGCGGATCGAGCAGGTCAAGCGCTTCGGTGTGCTGGACCGCGACCTGCTGCAGGAGGAGGGCGAGCTGACGCCGACCCTCAAGATCCGCCGCGCCGTCGTCTACGAGCGCTACCGCGCGCGCTTCGACGCGCTGTACGACACTGAAGCCGAAGGGAGCACGCCATGAAGGGCCTCGTCTACCACGGTCCCGGGGAGCGCAGCTGGGACAGCGTCGATGATCCTGGGATCGTCGAGCCGGGTGATGCGCTCGTCCGCATCGACAGCTCGACGATCTGCGGCACCGACCTCCACATCCTCAAGGGGGACGTGCCCGAGGTCCTGCCCGGCACGGTGCTCGGGCACGAGGCCGTCGGCACGATCGAGGAGGTGGGCCCCGGCGTGAGCACGCTCGCGGTCGGGGACCGTGTGCTCGTCTCGTGCATCACCTCGTGCGGACGCTGCCGCTTCTGCAAGGAGGGCCGCTACGGCCAGTGCCTGGGCGGCGGCGGCTGGATCTTCGGCCACCTGATCGACGGTCTGCAGGCGGAGTACGCGCGCGTCCCGTTCGCCGACAACTCGGTGCACAAGGTGCCGGATGCGCTGACGGACGAGCAGGTGCTGTTCCTCGCAGACATCCTGCCGACCTCCTACGAGGTCGGGGTGCTCAACGGTGTGCTGCGCCCCGGCGACCTCGTCGCCATCGTCGGCGCGGGCCCGATCGGGCTGGCAGCGATCCTCACGGCACAGCTCTTCACCCCCGGACACATCGTCGCGATCGATCTCGACGACGGCCGTCTCGAGGCGGCGCGCCGGTTCGGCGCCGACGTGACCGTGAACAACGGCAGGCAGGACGCCGTGGCCGCCGTCATGGAGCTCACCGACGGGCTCGGCGCGGACGTGAGCATCGAGGCGGTCGGCGTCCCGGAGACCTTCGAGCTCGCGGTCGATCTCGTGCGGCCGGGCGGACACGTCGCCAATGTGGGCGTCCACGGACGGGGGGCGACCCTGCACCTCGAGCGGATCTGGACGCGCGACGTGACGGTGACGACCGGTCTGGTCGACACGTTCTCGACGCCCCAGCTCCTGAAGCTCGTGGCAAGCGGGCGGCTCGATCCCACGTTGTTCGCGACCCACCGCTTCCCGCTCGGCGAGACGATGGCGGCCTACGACGTGTTCGCCGACGCGGCCCGCAGCGGGGCGCTGAAGGTCGTCCTCGAGGGCGCGGCGACGACGAGCGCCTGACGCGTCACCCGGCCGGGACCCCGATCTCGGCGAGCTCGGCCTCGAACGCGTCGACGAGCTCCGCCGGGTCGGGCACGAGGGTCCCGTCGGTCATGAAGCCGACGGTCACGCGCCCGTCGTAGGAGAAGACGCTGACGCTCATGCCGACCGAGCCCGAGCACGGCGCCCACACGAGGACGCCCGCGACCGGGACGCCCGCCAGCGCGATCGGCGCGCGCGGGCCCGGCACGTTGGTGAGCACCATCACCGCCTTCGCGGCCATGAGGTCCACGATCCGCGCCTCGACGGCGGAGGGCATCCGGCCGATCGCGTCGAGGATCCCGTAGGAGACCTCCCCCTGGCGCGAGCGCTTCAGCGCGAGCATCCGCATGGCGACCTCGTCCAGGCGGCCTGCCAGGTCCTCGACCGCGGCCGGCAGGCTCAGCAGCACGAGGCCGAAGCGGTTGCCCAGCTCGCGCGGCAGCGGCTCGTCGAGCGGGCGCAGGTTGAACGGCACCATCGCGGCGGCGTCCTGGGCCTCGCCGTCATGCGCGAGCAGGTAGGCGCGCACGGCGCCGGTCACGCCTGCGACGAGCATGTCGTTCACGGTCGCGCCGCGCAGGTGCCCCACGCGGCGGATCTCCGCCAGTGGGAACGGCCGCGACCATGCAGCGCGCCGCGTCGCTCCCAGCGGGCCGTGCAGCGCGGACTTCCGCTGGGCCGGCGCGCCGAGCAGCTGGAGCAGCGCCGCGCCGTAGGGCCCGCCCTGGCGCGCGAGGTCCGCGACGCTGCGCGGGTGCAGGAGCGTTTCGACTGCCGCGTGCACGCCGGTCTCGGCGACGGCGCGGCCGGCGGCCGCCCCGCTGCGCAGCGGGGCCGCGATCCGGCCCAGCGGGCCGGGGCCCTCGCCGGCGGCGTCCTCCTCGAAACCCGCCATGTCGACTGCGGCGCCGTCGCCGAGGTCGTCGGTGAGCGACAGCATCACGCGCGCGAGCGCGATCCCGTCGGCGATCGCGTGGTGCATGCGCACGACGATCGCGCAGCCCTCGCCGTAGCCGTCGAGCAGGTACATCGCCCAGAGCGGGCGCGCGTGATCCAGCGGCTGGGCCATCAGGTCCCCGACCACGGTCTGAAGTGTCGCCTGGTCGCCGGGCGGGGCGAGCGCAAGATGGTGGATGTGCAGGTCGAGGTCGAAGTCGGGGTCGTCCTCCCAGGACGGGCCGGTCACGCTGCCCGCGATCCGCTGCGCGAACCGCGGGAACGGCTCGACGAGCCGCTCGCGCACGACCTCGCGCAGCAGCTGCTCATCGACCGGCGCGTCGAACCACAGCGCCGAGGTGATGACCATCAGGTTGGTCGGGCGGTCCATCTGGAGCCACGCCGCGTCGGCGTGGCTCATCGCGTGCTGCGTGCCCATGCCGGGCTCCTCTCAGGACGGCGCCGGCACCACGAGCACCGGCGCGTGGGCGTTGCGCGTGACGTGCCCGGAGACGCTCCCGAGCAGCACCCGCGCGAGCGCGCCGTGGGCGCGCGAGCCGACGACGAGCATGCCGACCTCCGACTCGGTGGCGGCGATGAGCTCCCCGGCGGGATCCCCGCTTCGCTGCGCGCCCTCGACGGCCACGTCGTCGGCCGCGAGCTCGCGCGCCAGCGCCACGCCCTCCTCGAGGTCCCCGTGCACGCGCCCGAGCGGGCGGTGCGCGAGGGTCGGATGGACGTGGATGACGAGCAGGCCGAAGCCGGCCGCTCCGGCGAGGTCCACCGCCCACGTGAGCGCCGCGCGCGCGGCGGGCGTGCCGTCCCACGCGACGCCGACCGTCGGCGGCGCGATCGCGACGTCCTCGTGGAACCGCGGGGGCGCGACGGCGACCGGGCAGGGCGCACCGTTGACGACCTGCTCGGCGGTGCCGCCGAGCAGGACGCGCCCCAGGCCGCTGTGGTGGCTCGAGCCCAGGACGAGCAGCGACGCATCCTGGCGGCGCGCGAGATCGTGCAGGCCGCTGGCCACGCGCGGGTCCAGCACCGGCATGAGCTCGATGTCGCCGTCGGGGACGATCGCGAGCATCGCGGTGTGGGTGGCCTGGACGATCTCCCGCACGTGCAGCTGCTCCGCGCGCGTGGCCCCGGGGTGCTCGGGCACGTCCGGGATCACCCGCGCGACGAGCAGGTCGCGGTCCGTCAGCTGTGCGAGCAGCTGCGCGAGGGCGAGTCCGTCCGCGGCCTCGGGCGCCGCGTCGTAGCCGGCGATGACGAGATTGCTGTCGGCGGTCTCCATCCGCGGAACCTAACCCGCCGGCGAGCGCCGCGCCATCCGGGGTTACTGCGGTTCCCTCGGTCCGGCGCCCGCGCGCGGTCGCCATCGCCCGCGTCCACCCCGCGGCCGCCGGGGTGGAGCTCAGGCGGGCACTGCGGCGCGCTCGGGCGCGCGGAACCCGAGCGTGTAGTTCGCCACGTCGAAGTGGCGCGTCTTCGCGCGGAACTTCCAGGTGAATCCGGGCCACACCGCGGAGTTGCGGCCCGACGCGTCGAGGTAGTAGCTCGCGCAGCCGCCCGCGTTCCAGACCGAGCCCTGCAGCTCCTCGTCGACGTGGCGGGTGAACTCGTCCTCGGCCTCCGGACGCACGTCGATCGTCTCCACTCCCCCGGCATCCATGACGCGCAGCGCGTCCAGCAGGTAGGCGATCTGCGACTCGATCATGTACACGATCGAGTTGTGACCCAGGCCGGTGTTCGGCCCGACGAGCATGAAGAGGTTCGGGAAGCCGGCGATCGTCGTCCCGAGGTAGGCGCGCGGCGAGCCGTTCCAGTGCTCGGCCATCGTCGCGCCCCCGCGACCGACGAGGTGCTCGCTGATCGGCGGGTTCAGGGCACGGAACCCGGTCCCGAAGATGATCGCGTCGACCTCGACCTCGACGCCGTCGGTCCCCACGACCGAGCCGGGACGCACCTCGGCGAGGCCGCCGGAGACGACGTTGACGTTCGGCTGGGTGATCGCCGGGTACCAGACGTTCGAGATCAGCACGCGCTTGCAGCCGATCGTGTAGGCCGGCGTGAGTCGCGCACGCAGCTCCGGGTCGGCGACCTGGCGCTCGAGGTGCTTCAGGGCCATCCTCTGCGGCAGGGCCATGGCCCAGGGGTGCATGAACCCCATGACGGCCGCCTCACGCGTCGCGTAGATCCAGCCGCGCATCGCGGCCTGCGCCCTGGGAAACGCCCGGTACAGGCGTCGCATCCGCTGCGAGATCGCGTGGTCCAGGCGCGGCACGACCCACGGCGCGGTGCGCTGGAACAGGTGCAGCTCGCTGACGAGCGGCTGGATCTCCGGCACGAACTGGATCGACGAGGCGCCCGTGCCGATGACGGCGACGCGCCTGCCGCGCAGGTCGACGTCGTGGTCCCACGTCGCCGAGTGGAACATCGCGCCCTCGAACGTCTCGAT
>JADGPM010000318.1 GCA_017882425.1 Solirubrobacteraceae bacterium | reverse complement strand
GATCGTCGGCGCGGCGAACCGCTCGCCGTAGCGTTCCTCGGCCGCCTCGAGGCGCTCCAGGACGGTGTCGAGACCCTCGACGTCGGCGCGCATGAACGGCGGCAGGATCCCGCGGCGCGGATCGAGCCCGGCCCCGGCCATCATCCCGAAGTCGATGTCGCGGTGGGTGGCGACGCCCTCCTCGAGCACGAGGCACGCCTCGACGAACGTCTTCAGCGTCAGCAGGTTGACGAGCTCGTCGACGTCCGGCGCGGCCTCCCCCTCGATGTTCGGCTCGCCCGCGGGCGAGTAGAACCCGTCGCCGCCGGTCTTGGCGCCGAGCTTGCCGTCGGCGACGAGTCGCTGCATGCCCTTGGGCACGTAGAAGCGGTCGCCGTAGGAGTCGTTGAGGTGCTCGGCGACGTGCAGCACGGTGTCCAGGCCGAGCAGGTTGATGAGGAAGTACGGGCCCATCGGCGTGACGTTCGCGCCGCCGATGCCCTCGTCGATCTGCTTGATCGACAGGCCCTTCTCCTCCTGCTCGCGCCAGACCTCGCCGATCCCCGAGTTGAGGATCCGGTTGACGACGAAGCCGGGGACCTCGGCGCACGTGATCGGCTGCTTCTTGATCGTCTGCGCAAAGGTGACGGCGGCGCCGAGCGTCTCCGGCGAGGTGTCATCGCCCTCGATGACCTCGATCAGCGGCATCACGGACGCCGGGTAGAAGTAGTGGAAGCCGACGACCTTCTCGGGGCGCAGCGTGGCCTCGCCGATCTCGGTGATCGACAGCGAGGAGGTGTTGGAGGCGAGGATCGCGTGCCCGGGGGTGCAGGCGTCGAGCTCGGCGAAGACCGCCTGCTTGATCTCCATGCGCTCCGGGACGGCCTCGATGACGAAGTCGACGTCCCCGAACCCCTCGTAGGTCGTCGTGCCCTCGATCAGTCCCAGCACGGCCTCGACCTGCGCCGCGGCCTGCTCCTCGGTGAGCCTGCCCTTCTTGACGAGCCCGGCGACCTGCCCGGCGGTGACATTGCGCGCCTCTGTCAGCCCGTGGTCGACGAGCTCCTGGCGGACGTCCTTCATGACGACGGGAATGCCGGCGGCGGCGATGGTCTGGGCGATCTGGCCGCCCATCGTCCCGGCGCCCACGACGGCGGCCTTGAACACGAACATGTCGGGAGGTCTCCTTGCGTGACAGGGCGGGCGGCTCGCTGGCGGGCGCACCCGAGGGGCCGCGAAGGGTACCGGCCCGCGCCCGCCGGCGAGCGGGCCGCCCAGGGTGTCCTGATCTTGTGCCCAGTCACACGTGCCGGTAGGTTGCGGCGCGACCTCCGAGAAGGGACGCCGGCATGCCGCAGGACACCGCAGACCTCGTGATCGTCGGCGCCGGCACGATCGGCGGCTGGGCCTCCGTCTTCGCCGCCGAGCTGGGTGCCCGGCGCGTCGTCGTCCTGGACGCCGGAACCGCCGGGGCCGGCGCCAGCTCGCGCGCCGCCGGGATCGTCCGCAGCCAGGGCGGTACCGCGACCGCCGTCGACCTCGCCCGCTGGACGACGGCCTTCTACCGCGGCCAGCAGGAGCGCTACGGCATCGACAGCGGCTTCCGGACGCTCGGATACCTGATCCTCGCGTTCGACGAGGCCGATGGCGCCGCGGCGCGCGAGCGCCTGGCGATGCAGCAGGAGCGCGGGCTGGACTCCCGCTGGGTGGACGCGGCCGAGGCCGCCGAGCTGCTCCCGGTCCTCGACGAGGCGCGCATCACCGGCGCGACCTACTGCGCCGAGGACGGCGCCATCGACCCGCCCCGCAACGTGCTGGCCTACACCGTCGCGCTGAAGGCCGCGGGCGTGGACCTGCGCGAGCGCACCGCCGCGACCGGCCTGCGGATCGAGGGCGGGCGCGTGACCGGCGTCGTGACCGCGCGCGGCACCGTCGCCACCGAGCGCGTCATCCTGGCGGGCGGCGTCGGCCAGGGCGCGCTGACCGCGCTCACCGGCGGCCCCGGCGTCCCGGTCGGCGGGGCGCGCCACCAGATCGCGGTGACGAGCCCCCACACCGCGCTCGCGACAGGTCCGCTCCCGATGGCCTTCGAGCTCGCGACCGGCCTCTACTGGCGCCAGGAGGAGGGCGGGATCCTCTTCGGCATGAGCAATCCGCTCGAGGAGCCCGGCGAGGCACGCGAGGTGGACTGGGACAACCTGCGGACGATCCGCACGCGGCTCGGCGAGCTGATGCCGCTGACGCGCGAGCTCGACCTGCGCCGCGTCTGGGCCGCGACGATCGACTACACGCCGGACCACCTGCCGATCCTCGGCCCCGCGCTGGACGCCGCGCGCGAGCCGCTCGGCGGCGTCACCGTCGCCTCGCCGGGCGGCCACGGGATGATGTGGGGTCCGGCGGTCGCGCGGATCGCCGCGGACCTCGCGCTGCACGGCACGAGCGACGTCACCGACGCGACGTTCCTGGGCCCGGACCGCTTCGACGAGCACGGCGCCAGCACGCTGGCGACCGACCCGATCGCACTGCCCTTCCCGGAGACGGTCGGGAGCTGAGCGCCGGTCCTACAACGGGGGGTGGAGCTCGTCGTGCAGCTCGCGCGCGAAGCGCAGCAGCGTGCGGCGCAGCGAGTCGGTCTGGGCACGACGGATGAAGAAGAAGTCCGAGAGCGCGGTCATCAGCGTGGGGCTGCGGATCGCGTACTCGAGCTCGAGCGCGATGCGCACGCCGGCGTCGATCGCGCTGAACGCGACGCGCTGGACGCCGGTCGTCTTCTCGTCCTCGACCTCGAGCGTCTGGCCGACCCGCGGCTCGTAGGAGAGGACCCGCTCGATCACGCGCCCGCGGCCGCCCGGGTGGGAGGCCCACACGACGCGCCCGCCCGACTCGGGGTAGCCGCCCTCGACGAGCTCGACGTGGTGCAGCCCGTCGACGAACCCCTGCCAGCGCGTGTGGTCGTACCAGAGCGCCTCGGCCTGGGAGATCCGCACCTCGGGCAGGTCGATGCTCGCGCGCGCGCGGCTCACGGAGCGACGACCTCGCTGCGCAGACGCTCGATCGAGGCGGCGATCGCGTCCAGTCGCGGGGCGATCTCCCCGCGCAGGCGCTCGCGCTCGGCCTCGCCGGCGGGCGTGATCGCATAGAAGCGCCGCGAGCGACGCTCCGGGTGCTCCCAGGCGCCCTCGGCGAACCCCTGCTGCTCGAGCGCGCGCAGCAGCGGATACATCGTGTTCGGGTTCACGCTCAGCAGCCCGCCCGTGAGCTCGCCGATCTGCTCGATGAGCTGGTTGCCGTAGGAGGGCCCGGCGTTGAGCAGGTGCAGGACGAGCAGCGGCAACAGGCCGGCGCGGCGCAGCTCGCCGGCGACCGGGTCGGCGGAGCCGGCGCCGGCGGCCGCGCCCGCCGCTTCGCGGGCCGCGTCCAGGGGCGCGGCCTCGGCGACCGCCCGTTCGGTGTCGCGGTGGGGCACCCGCGCAGTATGCCCGCCGCCGCCCCGCTCAGCGGTCGAGCAGGTCGTCCAGCGAACGCTGCTCGGGGTTCAGATCCTCGTGCGCGTCGGCGCGCGGGCGTCCGCGCTTGGCCCAGTGCTCGAGCACGTCGTGGGCCTTGATCTGCCGGTAGGTGATGTTGCGCTCGATCGGGTCGACGGTCAGCCCGCCCGGCGACGTGCCCTTGACGAGCGCGTGGAACACCCGCCCGCGCACCGAGACGCGGACCATGTCGCCGGGATGGATGCCGTCGAGGCGCACGGTTGCGCATCATGCCAGCGCCGCAGAACGACGGAGGGCCGCTCGCAGGCGGCCCCCCGGGACGAACGTGACGAGGCGTCGGCTAGACCGTCGCCGGCTCCTCGATGCGGCGCGGCAGCAGCGTCTCGCGCGCGATGACCAGGCGCTGGATCTGCGACGTGCCTTCGTACAGCTGCATGATCTTCGCGTCGCGCATGAACTTCTCGACCTTGTACTCCTTGATGAAGCCGTAGCCCCCGAAGACCTGGACGGCCTCGGTGGTGACCT
>JADGPM010000317.1 GCA_017882425.1 Solirubrobacteraceae bacterium | reverse complement strand
GGCTACGCGCAGACCTACGCCACCAGGGTGCTGCGCGTCGCCGCGCTCGAACGCGAGCGCACCGGATCGGACGCGACGCCCGTCGCCGCGGCGTACGCCCACGGGCTGCACAAGCTCATGGCCTACAAGGACGAGTACGAGGTGGCGCGCCTCTACCTGGACGAGACCGAGCAGGCGCGCATCACCGCGGAGTTCGGCGCCGGGGCGAAGGTTCGCGTCCTGCTGCACCCGCCGATCCTTCGCGCGCTCGGGGTCGATCGCAAGCTTCGGCTCGGACCCTGGATCTTCCCGGCCTTCCGCGTGCTGCGCGCCCTGCGCGCCCTGCGCGGGACGGCCTTCGACCCCTTCGGCCGCACGGCGCTGCGCAAGCTCGAGCGCGGACTCGTCGCCGAGTACGACGGGCTCGTCGCGCACGCGCTCGAGCGCCTGACACTGCCGACGGCCGACACGGTCCTCGCCGTCGCCGAGCTCCCCGATCTCGTCCGTGGCTACGAGGCGATCAAGGTGCGCAACGTCGCCCGGTTCCGCACACGCGCGCAGGAGCTGCTGGAGCGGCTCGACGCAGAGCCCGTCCCGCGGCTGCTGCCGATGGCCGACCGGGCGGGCCCGGTCATGCGCTCGCGCGGGCCGGCGGGACGGTCGCGGCGTCAGGACCCTCGAGGGACTGCGCGACGAGGCGTATAGTCGGGGCAGGGTTCTGACATGACCGCTGTCGGCTTGGTGCTGCTGCTCGTCGGGGTCGCGCTCCTCGTGGCCGAGAGCCACCTGCCCGCAGGCATCCTCGGGGCCGCCGGCGGCATCGCCCTGATCGTGGGCGGCGTCATCGTCATCGGCGCGCTCGGCGGGGGTGCGGCGCTCGCCGTGCCGGTCGGCATCGGCCTCGGGCTCGCCGCCTGCGGCTGGGTCCTGGTCGCCACGCATTCGGCGGCGTCCGTGCGGCGTACCCGCGTGCGGGCGGGCAGCGAGGCGCTCTGCGGCCGTGTCGGCATCGTGCGGCAGTGGAGCGAGCAGGCCGGTCAGGTGTTCGTCGAGGGGGCGCTGTGGCGCGCCCGGCGAGGGTGGGGCGAGGACGACGCGGAGGCGCTGCGCGAGGGCGATCCCGTGGTCGTCGAACAGGTGAACGGGCTGACGCTCTCGGTGCGCCGGGCCGAGGACTGGGAGCTGGTCGCATGATCTTCGGTCTGGTCGTCGTCGTGCTCTGCCTCGCTGCCATCGTGGTGGCGCTGGCGGCGGCCTCCGTCCGGGTGTTGCGCGAGTACGAGCGCGGCGTCGTGTTCCGCCTCGGACGGGTGACGCACGAGCGTGGGCCGGGGCTGATCCTGCTGCGGCCGATCGTCGAGCGCATGGAGCGCGTGAGCCTGCGCACGGTCACGCTCAAGGTTCCGGCACAGGACGTGATCACCCGTGACAACGTGCCGGCGCGCGTCACCGCGGTCGCCTACTACCGGGTCGTCGATCCCACGCGCGCGGTGGTCGAGATCGAGAACGTGCTGGCTGCGACGTCGCAGATCGCCCAGACGACGCTGCGCTCGGTGCTCGGCAAGGCGGAGCTCGACGACCTGCTGGGCGAGCGCGAGCGGATCAACGAGCACCTGCAGCAGATCATCGACGATCAGACCGAGCCCTGGGGCGTCAAGGTCACGACCGTCGAGATCAAGGACGTCGAGATCCCGGAGCGGATGCAGCACGCCATCGCGCGGCAGGCCGAGGCCGAGCGTGAGCGCCGCGCGAAGGTCATCAATGCGGAGGGCGAGTTCCAGGCGGCGGCGCGGCTCGGCGACGCGGCCAACGTCATCAGCCGCAACCCGGTCACCATTCAGCTTCGCTACCTCCAGACGCTGATCGAGGTCAGCAACAACAACGGCTCGACGATCGTCTTCCCGCTGCCCACGGACCTGCTGCGCGGGGCTGCGGCCGCGGTTGCGGGCGCGGAGCGTGGCGAGCGCGTGGCCGACGAGCATGAGCGCGGACTGCTCGACCAGGCGTTGGCACCCGGGCCGTCGGCGCTGGAGCCCGCAGACCGTGAGCCGGCCCCGGCCCCGGCCGCGGCCGCGCCGGCCGCGCCGCGATCGGCGTGACCCAGGTGGGACATCGGGCCGCCGGCTCCCGGATGAGCGGTTCCACGCCGCCGTGGACTCGATCCGCTAGCCGGCGAGCACCGCGCGCCGCTGCGGTCTCGGCAGCGACGGCTTGGGCAGCTGGCCCTCGGCCCACATCGATGCGAGTGCCGTTCGAGGCAGCGCCGTGGGCTTCTCGAACAGCAGGTAGCGCGGCTGCCAGCGCGGCTCGAACTTCTGGGTGAAGCGCAGGAGCCGCTCGACCTGGAACCAGCGGTCCCCGGCGATCAGGACCCGCGCGAGCGCTCGCTCGATGATGTTGGCCGGATCGCGCAGCCAGCGCCCGAACGCCGCGAAGTTCAGCGAGAACTCCTCGACGGCGCGCTCGCCGAGCAGCCGCGCCGCCTCGACGACGAGGAAGTCGATGACGCCGTTGGGGGTGTCGCGCTCGCGGCGCATGAATCCGAGCGAGACCGCGGGGCGGCCGAAGATCGGGACGAAGTGCAGGAACCCGCGCACCACGCCGTCGCGGTCCCGCGCCAGGACGACCATCGCGTCGGGCAGCAGCTCGTCGGCGACGGTGTCGTGGGTCATGGAGAAGCCGCGCTCCGGCGCCCCGTCGCGCCAGCGCGCGCTGACGCGCTCGAGGGCGGCGAGCGTGGCGGGCTCCAGGCGTGAGACTTCGGCCAGTTCGGCGGTGTAGCCGTTGCGCGCGACGCGGTTGACGGCCTTGCGCAGGCTCTTGCGCGAGCCGCCCGAGAGGTCCATCGGCCCGGCGGCGACGATCGCCTCGTCGCCCATGTACAGGCGGTGCAGCCCGCGGTCGTGGGCCGTCCCGGCGGTGGCCGCGCCGGCACCGCAGACGCCGAACAGCAGGCCGTGCCGGCGCGCGTCGGCGGCCAGGTCGTCCAGCAGCGCGGACGCCGACGCTGTCGGGCCCACGGGGTCGCCGGCGAGGATCAGCGTCCCGGCCTCGATCTTGTACGCGGCGAACGCCAGGCCGTCCTGCGACCAGCGCCGGTGCAGGTCGGCGCGCAGCTTGAAGGCGCTCAGCGTGTCGTCGCCGTGCGAGCGCACCGCGCGGGCGGCGCGCTCGCGATCGGTGCAGCCGTCGGCGATCGCCGGCGCGGCGAACGCCCACGCGGCCAGCGCGACGATGGCGCCGCCCGACAGCACCCCGAGCGCCGGGACGGACCCGGCGAGCGCCGCGGTCAGGCTCGCCGCCGCGACCGTCGCGGCGAGCACTGCGCCCGCCCGGACGATCGCGGACCGCGGGCGCGGCCCGTCGTGGCGGACGCGGAATCCCGCGCGCGACCGCCAGAGGCCGACCGCGAGGGCGAGCGTGATCGCGGCCTCCTCGACATCCAGCCCCTTCAGGAGGTCGAGGCCGGCGAGCAGGGCGAGCAGGGCGAGCGCGGCCACGAGCGCCCCGTGCCGCCGGCGCCACAGATGCCAGCTGACGCCGAGCAGCGCGACGCCGGCCGGCACCGCCAACGCCTGGGCGAGCTCGATCTCCTGCATCGAGGCGAGGCTGACGAGCGCGCGCAGGCGCCCGGGAAGCTCCGGGGTCATGGCGGACGCGAGGTTCAGCAGCCCGACGGCAGCGGTCGCCAGCGCTGCGACAGCCGGCACGGCGTCACCGCGCGGGGTCTGCAGGCCGGGCGGGCGATGGATCCCGCGGGCCCATGCGGCGGTGTCCCGGGTCGCGGGGAGCAGATCGCGCCAGTCCTTGGCGATGAGCCAGAGGGAGACGCCGACGAGCAGAGCGACGACGACGGTCGCCGCGCCGAGAACGCCGGTGAGGGCGGCGGCCGCGAGGCCGGCGGCACCGAGGTGCCATTCATGGACGCGAACCCCGAACACCGACACCCGCGGTCCGAGGGGGTGACGCTCGAGATGGAGGAGAGGCATTTCGACCACGGTGGCACGCGGCGGTACAAGGGCACGCAAACGCCGG
>JADGPM010000316.1 GCA_017882425.1 Solirubrobacteraceae bacterium | reverse complement strand
GACGACTTGTCGCTGCCGCCGGAGCCGGCGATGATCACGATCGCGGCGGCGACGAGCGCCAGCGCGACGACGCCGGCGATGATGATGTTGCGTCGCTTCGCCGGATCGGGCTTCGCTGCGGCGGACTTCTTCGCGGATTTCGAGCTCATGGTCGCGTCATTCTGGCAGGGGACCGCGACTCCTCGCGCCGTCGTGCGGACGGGCGGGATCGCCCAGCGCACGTCCGGCGAGCGGCTACCTCCGTATCCCGTGACATGGAGAGCGTCTGGGACTACCCGCGGCCGCCGCGCCTGGAGCGGTGCTCGTGGCGCGTGCGCGTCGAGCTCGGCGGCGTCGTGATCGCCGACTCCACGCGCGCCATGCGCGTGCTGGAGACGAGCCATCCGCCGGGCATCTACGTCCCGCCCCAGGACATCCTGGAGGGCAGCCTCGCCCCGTCCGCCCACCGCCGCACGTTCTGCGAGTGGAAGGGCGACGCACGCTACTTCGACGTGACGGCCGGCGGGCGCACCGCCCAGGCCGCCGCCTGGGCCTACCCCGAGCCGGTCGCGGCGTTCGCGGCGCTGCGCGACCATGTCTCCTTCTACCCCGGGCGGATGGACGCCTGCCTCCTGGACGACGAGCGCGTCGAGGCCCAGGAGGGGGGCTTCTACGGCGGCTGGATCACCGCCGACATCCAGGGTCCGTTCAAGGGCGCGCCGGGCACCTCCGGCTGGTAGGCGCCTCAGCGCGCAGAGTCGTAGGCGCGCAGCGTGCCCTGGGCGATCCGCGTGCAGGCGACGACCGAGTCCCAGTCGACGTGCTCGGGGAGGTCGGTCGGGTGGTGGTAGTGCGGGTAGTAGCCCGGGCCGATCGACAGCAGCGAGGCGGCGGGAAGCCCGGCGTGCAGGGCGAGCAGCGGGTCGGTCCAGGCGCCGATCCGCCAGCGCTGCGGGACGGGCTCGCCGGCCAGCGCCGCGCCGGCGTCGACGCGCTGCAGGTCCCGCTCGCGGTAACGGTGCGTGAGGACCGCGCCCTCGGCCTGCGCGAGGATCGGCGTGCCGCTGCCGAGCGTGTCGAGCCCGAGCACGAACGTGGTGGCGGGGTCCAGCTGTGCCGCGCGCGCGTGCAGGAACGCGTGGAAGCCGCCCATCCCGGACTCCTCGCAGCCGACGAGCGCCACGATCAGCTCGGTGTGCTCGAGCGGCGCGGCCGCGACGAGGCGTGTGAGCTCGAGCGCAGCGGCGACGCCGGTCGCGTTGTCGTTTGCGCCGGGGACGGTGGGCGAGTGTGCGATGTCGAGGTTGAGCGCCACGGCCGCGCCGTTCGTGAGCGCGGCGACCGCTGCGAGCGCCCGGCGCACGCGTGCACGCCGCGGGAGCAGCGCCACCGCCGCGGCCGCCAGCAGCCCGGCGGCCTGCAGGCCCATCACCGGCTCCACCCGGCGGGTGCGCAGGTGCCGCGCCGCCCCCGCCTGCACGACGGCGGGGCTCCAGGCCAGGCCCGTCCGCGCCGCATCGAGGTGCGCGACGAGGACGATCGTGGCACACCGCCGCCCGGCTGCCGGGACACGCGCGACGGCGTTGGCGCCGCGCCCGCCGCCGAGGACGCGCCGCCGCCACGGGCTGCGTCCGCTCGCGTCGCGCTCGAGCGACACCGCCGCGGCGAGGGCCAGCAGCGCGCCGCGCAGGCCGCGCAGGCGCAGCGCCACCAGCCCGGCGAGTCCGTGCCCGGCGAAGCTCCAGCTGTTCGTCGCGCGGGCGCGGTAGGCCTCGGTGTGTGCGTCGACCGCGCCGTTCTCCAGGAGCCGGTCGCGTGCCCAGGCGGCCACCGCGCGCTCGCCGGGCCCGGCCGAATCGCGCACGCGCGTGGCCAGCGCGACGACGTCGGCGCGGAGCGTGTCGACGTCCGGTTCGCCGCTCACGCCACGGCGTACGCCGGCGGCGCCGTGAAGCCGCCGGCGACCTCGGCCAGCGCCCGCGCGAAGGCGATCGGCGTGCGGTCCTCCAGGTGGGGCCCGACGATCTGGACACCGACGGGCAGGCCATCCGGCGTCGACCCGGCAGGGGCGGACGCCGCGGGCAGCAGGGCTGCCGTGGCCGGGGCGATCCAGCTGAAGAGGTCCAGGTAGGAGCGCTCCTCGCCGTTGATCGTGACGGTGCGCAGCGGCATCGGGGCGCTGTGGTCGTGCGGGATCGCGGGCACCGGCGTCACCGGCGTGAGCAGGACGTCGAAGCGCGTGAAGAAGTCGCTCCAGGCCGCACGCTGCTGCTGGCGCCACTCGTCCATGAACACGCGATCGCGCGCGCTGATCGTCAGGACGCGCGCGTAACGGGTCATCGGACTGTCGTCCTGGGGGTCCGACGCGGCCACGAGCGCGACGAGCCTGTCGTAGACCTCGGGCGGCAGGCCCGCGCCGATCGCGGCACCGAGCAGCGGCAGGTAGACGCTGACAGCGTCGTCGAGGCTGAGCGCGGGCCGTGCCTCCGTGTCGACCTCCACGCCGGCGCCGCGCAGCGCCTCGACGAGCGCCTCGTGGCGCTCGCGGACGGCGTCGTCGACGCGGCACGACGCGTCGTCCAGCCACGCGGCCACGCGGAAGCCGCGCAGCGCGGTCGCGCGCGGGGCCGGGAGCGCGAGCGTCCAGGCGCCCTCGTCCCAGCGGTCCGGCCCGGCGACGATGCCCAGGCCCAGGTCGAGATCCTCGGCGCAGCGCGCCAGCGGACCCGCGACGCCGAGGTCGGGTTCGCCCAGCGCGCCCGGGGGCCCGGGGATGTGCCCGCGCTGGGGGACGACGCCGTAGGAGGACTTGTGGCCGTAGACGCCGCACCAGCTCGCCGGCGTGCGGATCGACCCGCCGATGTCGCTGCCCAGTTCGAGCGCGGTGAGCCCGGTCGCGAGCGCCGCGCACGCGCCGCCGCTGGAGCCGCCCGGGGTGCGCTCCGGGTTCCAGGGGTTGTTCGTCGTCCCGTAGACGTCGTTGTAGCTCTGGACGTCCATCGCCAACATCGGCGTGTTGGTCTTGCCGAAGATCACCGCGCCGGCGCCGCGCAGCCGCGCGACGGCCGGCGCGTCAGCCGCCGGGACGTGCCGGGCGAGGTCGGGGACGCCGCAGGCCGTCACGAGCCCCTCGGTCTCCCACGAGTCCTTGATCGTCATCGGCAGGCCGTGCAGCGGCCCGACCGGCCCTCCGCGCGCGAGCGCCGCGTCGGCGTCCGCCGCAGCGGCGCGGGCGCGCTCCTCGTCCAGCGCCACGATGGCGTTGATCTGCGGGTTGACCTGCGCGACGCGTGCAAGGGTCTCGTCGAGCGCCTCGACGGCGCTCAGCTCACCGGCGCGGATGGCGCCCGTGAGGCTCGTCGCGGTGCTGAACGGATCCATGTCGCGACCCTATCGGGACCGCAGCGCACGGGCCCGACGTGCAGCGGTGCGCCGTCAGCGTCGCACGACGGTGAAGCGCAGCGTCTTGGGAGCCGTCGTCGCGCCGCCGCCGGCGAGACTGGCGAACGCCCGCAAGCCCGGTCGGGCCGTGGCGCCGGCCGTGGACAGCTGGCCGCCGCTCCCGCCCAGTGCGCTGAACGACAGATACCTGGCGCTCCTAGAACCGCCGCAGTGCGCCCTTCTGCAGGTGGAAGCCGCGGTGATCGAGGTTGTGGCAGGTGAGCCCGTTCGTCGCCATCGAGCAGCGGATTCCCGGCCGCTTCCACACGTCGCCGTAGTGCAGCACGTGGCTGGGCACGTTGTAGCCGGG
>JADGPM010000315.1 GCA_017882425.1 Solirubrobacteraceae bacterium | reverse complement strand
CGCTTCGCCCAGGACTTCCCGGTGCTGCCGCGGCCGTTCCGGCCCGGCGCGGCAGGCTATCCGGCGCCGGTGAAGCTCCTGTCGACGAGCTTTCGCAACGCCGGCCGGGTGCTGGAGGCCGCGGCGGTCCTGCAGGAGCGGCTGCGCGCCGAGGCGCCGGACGTCCTGGACCGGCTGCGACTCGCCGTCGACGCCGGCCTGAGTCCCGCACGCGCGATCGACGAGGCCGGGCGCCACGGTCGCGGGCCGCTGGCGCTGGAGCTGCGCGCACTCGCGGCGGCAGCGGAGCTCGGCGTCTCACGGGCCGACGCGCTGGCGCGGCTGCGCCGGCGGTGCCCGCTGGCGGAGGTCGATGCGCTCGCGGCCGCGCTCGCGCGCTCGGATCGTCACGGCGCGCCGCTGGGGCCGGCGCTGGCCGCGCTGGCGGAGGCGACGCGCGCCGAACGCGGACGCCGGATCCACGAGCGCGCCCAACGCGCGGCGCCGAAGATCCAGCTCGTCGTCGCGTTGCTGCTCGTGCCCGCGGTGCTGCTGCTGGTCGCCGCCGGGATGCTCGCCGGCCTGCACTGAGGCCTCCCACGGCCTCCCACGCCGATGCACAGCAGGCGGACGGACGCCAGCCCGGCCTGCAATTCGCACTGCGGAACGCCGTCCTGCAAGCGGGGCTGCGCCGGGCGGGGTCTGCGCGGGCGGGGCGCCGGCCCGGCGCGACCCCCGTCGGCATCGGGGTTTTCGGGCCGCGCGCGGGAGGCGGAGTGGCCCGTCGGGGAGGGCCGTGGGAAAATTTGTGCGGCTGGGGTTGCGTAGTGGGAGGAAGTGGGTTAGGTTCGCCCCACGCGGACCGGGGTGGAGGGGCTCCTCCCACTCCTCCACCTCGGCCCGCATCTCCTTCTCGCCCCGGGGCAGCGGCGAGCGCCATGGCACTACTCGGCACCTACCCCCACACCCTCGACGCGAAGAACCGGCTGACGGTTCCCTCGAGGTTCCGCGGGCTGCTCGGTGACCAGGTCGTCCTCGCGAAGGCGATCGAGCCCTGCGTCGGCGTCTGGACGCCGGAGGCCTACGACACGTTCGTCGAGGCGGCGCTCGGTCAGCTCAACCCGCTCTCCCCGCAGGCGCGCAACCTGCGCCGCTACTTCTCCGCGAACGCCTTCCTCACCCCGATCGACGGGGCCGGGCGGGTCATGGTGCCCGCGCAGCTGCTCGAGCACGCGGGCGTGACCAAGGACGTCGTCGTCAACGGCAACGACACCTGCCTGGAGATCTGGAACCGCGAGCGCTGGGCGCAGGAGAGCGAGCGCCTGACCGCCGACGTCGTCGACATCACCGCGGCGTTCGGCCTGCCGAGCTGATGGCGCTCATGACCGCCGACCACGTTCCCGTTCTGGCCGCCGAGCTCGTCGCGCTGCTCGACCCGCAGCCCGGTGAGGTGGCCGTCGACGCGACGTTCGGCGCCGGCGGCCACGCGCGCCTGGTCGCAGAGCGGCTCGGCGAGGACGGCCTGCTCATCGCGATCGACCGCGACCCCGAGGCCGAGCGCCGGTTCACCGAGTTCGCCGCCGGCGCCCCGTGCCGCACGCGCTTCGTGCACGCGCCGTTCGCCGAGGCGCTCGCCGATCTCGGCGCGGACGGCATGCGGGCGGACATCGTCTACCTGGACCTCGGGATCTCGTCGATGCAGATCGACACCGCAGAGCGCGGCTTCTCCTACGTCGCCGACGCGCCGCTCGACATGCGGATGGACCCGACCACCGGCCCGACCGCTGCCCAGCTCATCGCCTCGTGGGACGCGCGGCGCCTGGCGCGCGTCTTCCGCGAGTACGGGGAAGAGCGCTACGCCGGCCAGATCTCGCGCGCGATCGTGCGCGAGCGCGAGCGCTCCCCGATCGAGACCACCACCGAGCTCGTCGACGTCGTCACGAACGCGATCCCGACCCCGGCCCGGTTCGCCGCCGGCCACCCGGCCAAGCGCGTCTTCCAGGCGCTGCGCATCGCGGTCAACGACGAGCTCGATCAGATCGACGAGGCCCTTCCGGCGGCCTGGGAGCTGCTGCGCGAGAACGGCCGCTTTGCAGGGATTTCGTTCCATTCCCTGGAAGACCGTCGCGTGAAGCGCTTCCTGGCCGAGCTCGAGCGCGGTTGCATCTGCCCGCCCGACCTGCCGGTGTGCGTCTGCGGCCGTGAGCCGCGCGCCGAACTGCTCGCCCGCGGCGGGGCGACCCCCGGCGCCGACGAGCTCGCCGCCAACCCCCGTTCGCGCTCCGCCCGCCTGCGCGGCGCGCTCAAGCTCCCCACCACGGAGGCATCACCCGCATGACGCCGCCCCCCGCCGCGACGGCCGCCGCTCGTCTGGGCACCGCTCGCCGGGCGCCCGCGCAGCCCGGCCATCGCCGGACCCTGCGCCGGTCGCTCTCGCCGCGCGCCGCACGGCGCATCTCCGGCAGCTCGATGCGCGCCACCGCGGTCACCGGGCGGATCGCCGCTCCCGCGCTTCCGCGCATCGAGCTGCGCCTTCCGCGCCCGTCGCTCAGCGCCGTCACGCGGCGCATCGGCCTCGGCGGCTTCGTCGGCGGGCGCATGTGGATCGGCGTGTTCGCCGGCCTGCTGCTCGGGCTCGTCTTCCTGCAGGTCTCGCTGCTGAAGCTCAACTCCGGCATCAGCCTGAACGTCGAGCGTGCACAGGCGCTCGAGCGCGACAACGCAGGGCTGCGCGGATCGCTGGCCCAGCTCGACGCCGGTCAGCGCATCCAGGACGTCGCCGGGGCCCTCGGAATGGTCATGCCGGGGGCGGGGGCCGTCTGCTACCTCGACGCCCGCACCCATGGCGCCTGCTCCGGCGGCGACGCCGCGGCCGCGTCGACCGCCACCGACCCCGCGCAGACGACGGCGCCACCCGCCCCGACGGGCGCCGCCGTCGTCGACACCGGCCAGCCGAGCGCTCAGACGACGGGGACCACGACGCCGGCGACCGCCACCCCCCCGAGCACCGCGACCCAGGCGCCGGCGACCCAGACCCAGGGCACGGCGCCCACGGCGCAGGCGCCCGCCCAGCCGCAGGGCGTGACGGCGCCCACCTCCGCGCCGGCGCCGACCCCCGCTCCGGCCGCGGCCCCGGCGACGACGGGGAGCGGCGGCGTGTCCGCTCCGGTCGGCGGCTGATGGCGCAGGGGCACTAGTGGCGCTCGTCGAACGCCGCATCGGGCTGCTCTTCGCCGCGTTCCTCGCGCTGCTGTCGATCGCCGCGCTGCGCGCGACGTACATGGGCGTCATCAGGGGCGGCAGCCTCTCCAGCGCCGCGTCATCGCAGCAGGTCTCCCAGCAGACCCTGCCGGCGCGCCGCGGCTCCATCGTGGACCGGGGGGGAGTCCCCCTGGCCACGTCCGAGCCCGCCGACGACATCTCGGCGACCCCCTACCTCGTCAGGGACCCGGTCCGCGCCGCGGCGAAGATCGCGCCGGTGCTCGGCGTCCCCGTCGCGCAGCTCACCCAGGAGCTCGCGCGGCGCGACACCGGCTTCGTCTACCTCGGCCGGCGCGTTCCCGCCTCGACCGCCGACCGCGTCAAGGCGCTCGGCATCGCGGGGATCGACCTCACGCCCGGCTCGCTGCGCACCTACCCGCGCGGGATGCTGGCGTCCCAGGTGGTCGGCGCCGTCGGCGTCGACGGGAAGGGGCTGTTCGGCCTGGAGTACGCGCGCGACAAGCTCCTGCACGGCAGTGACGGCGTGCAGCGCTCGGTCCTCGACGGCGGCCGGCAGACCATCCAGGTGCGCGACGTGCACCGCGCGGCCCCCGGCGAGCAGCTGCGCCTGACGCTCGATGCGCAGCTCCAGGAGCGCACCGAGGAGGTCCTCCAGGGCGTCGGCGAGACCTACCGGCCCAAGGGCGCGACCGCGATCGTGATGGACCCGCGCACGGGCGAGATCCTCTCGATGGCCAACTGGCCGCGCGTCAACGCGAACAGGCCGGGCTCCGCGCCGTCGTGGGCGCTCGAGAACCGCGCCGTCGGCTTCCCGTACGAGCCGGGCTCGACCTTCAAGGCCTTCACCGTCGCGGGTGCGCTGCAGGACGGCGCCGTCACCCCCACCACGTCGTTCAACCTGCCGCCGCAGATCCAGGTCGCCGACCGCACGATCCACGACGCCGAGGCCCGCGGCTGGGAGACGCTCGACACCGCCGGGATCCTCGCGAAGTCCAGCAACGTCGGCGCGATCATGATCGGCCAGCGCCTGGGCGCCCGGCGCTTCGACCACTGGGTGCGCACGTTCGGGTTCGGCACGCAGACACGCGTCGATCTGCCCGGCGAGGAACAGGGGCTCGTGCTCCCGCTGAACAAGTACTCCGGCTCGTCGATGGGCAACCTCCCGATCGGCCAGGGCGAGCTCGTCACCCCGATCCAGATGGCCGCCGCGTACTCGGCGATCGCCAACGGCGGGATCCTGCGCAAGCCGCACATCATCTCGGCCATCAACGGCAGGGCCGTGCGGGAGCCGGTGGGCCACCGCGTCATCTCCGGCAGCGTCGCCGCGGACGTGCGCAAGATGCTCGAGGGCGTCCTGGCGCCCGGGGGCACGGCGAGCGAGGTCTCGATCCCGGGCTACCAGCTCGCGGGCAAGACCGGCACGGCGAACAAGTTCGACACGGCGACCGGCAAGTACTCCGACCAGAAGTACGTCGCCTCGTTCGTCGGGATGGCGCCCGCGGCACACCCGCGCGTGCTCGTCGCCGTGATGGTCGACGAGCCGCAGGGCGCGATCTACGGTGGGCAGGTCGCGGCGCCCGCCTTCCAGAAGATCGCGCAGTTCGCGCTCCCCTACCTGCGCATCCCGCCGCACTGATCGCGCCCGGCGCGCGGGTACGCTCCGAGGCGATGACGCTGCGCGAGCTCTTCGGCGATGCTGCGCCCGACGCGCCCGGCGTCGAGGTCCGCGCCCTCGCCTACGACAACCGCGTCGTCGCCCCGGGCACCGCGTTCGTCTGCGTCCCGGGGTTCACGCGCGACGGGCACGACTTCGCGCCCGACGCGATCGCGCGGGGGGCCGTCGCACTCGTCGTCGAGCGCCCGCTGGGGCTCGGGGTGCCCGAGATCCTCGTGCCGGACGCGCGCGCGGCGATGGCGCCCGCGGCCGCTCGCCTGGCCGGCGACCCGACGGCCCGCCTGAAGGTCGTCGGGATCACCGGCACGAACGGCAAGACGACCACCGCCTTCCTGCTGCACTCGCTGCTCGAGGCCGGCGGCATGCAGACCGGCCTGCTCGGCACGGTGGCGCAGATCGTCGCCGGGGAGCGCTCCGCCGCGGTGCGCACGACACCCGAGGCGGTCGACCTGCAGGCGACCTTCGCGCAGATGCTCGCCGGCGGGGACCGCGCCTGCGTCATGGAGGTCAGCTCGCATGCGCTCTCGCTGCACCGTGCCGACGCGATCCACTGGGCGGCCGCCGTCTTCACGAACCTCACCCAGGACCACCTCGACTTCCATCCCTCGATGGAGGAGTACTTCCAGGCCAAGCGCCGGCTCTTCCTCGAGGATCCCGCGCTGCGCGTGGTCAACCTCGACGACCCGTGCGGGCGCCGACTGGCCGAGGAGTTCCCGGATGCGCTGACCGTCGGGATCGACAGCGCCGACGCCGCGCTGCGCGCCACCGACGTCGAGACCGGCCTGTCGGGGTCGTCGTTCACCGCCGCGGGGCTCGCGCTGCGCACGTCGATGCCGGGCCGCTTCAACGTGCTGAACGCTCTCTGCGCGATCGCCGTGGCACGCGCGCTCGGCGTCGACGACGCGACGATCGCGGCCGCGCTGCCGGACGCCGGGCGCGCGCCGGGGCGCTTCGAGCCCGTCGAGGAGGGCCAGGACTTCGCCCTGCTCGTCGACTACGCGCACACGCCCGACTCCCTGGAGAACGTCCTGCGGGCTGCCCGCGGGATCGCGGGCAGGCGCGTCATCGCCGTCTTCGGCTGCGGCGGGGACCGCGACCGCGGCAAGCGTCCCCTGATGGGCGCGATCGCCGCACAGGAGGCCGATGTCGCGATCGTGACCTCCGACAACCCGCGCTCGGAGGACCCGGACGCGATCATCGCGCAGATCCTCGGGGGGATCCCGGCGGGCGCGGCGGCGGAGGTCGAGGCGATCGAGGACCGCCGCGCCGCGATCACCCGCGCGGTCGAGCTCGCCGTGGCCGGCGACGTCGTGGTCGTGGCGGGCAAGGGCCACGAGCAGGGCCAGGAGCTGGCCGATGGCGTGAAGCTCGAGTTCGACGACGTCGCCGTCGCGCGCGCGGCGCTGCAGGCGGTGCGCGGCTGATGCGCGGCTGGGACGCGGAGCGCGTCGCCCGGGAGGCGGGCGCCCGGCTGGTCGCGCCCGCATCCGCCGGGCCCGGGGACCGCGGCCCGCAGCGGGTCGTCATCGACTCGCGCGACGCGGGGCCCGGGGACCTCTTCGTCGGCCTGCCCGGTGTGCACGCCGACGGCGGGACGTTCGCCGCCGCGGCGCTCGCCGCGGGCGCCTGGGGGGCGCTGGCCTCGCCCGAGCACGCCGCGGCGGCGAGCGGGACGGCTCCGGGGGCGCTGCTCGCCGCGCCCGACCCGCTGGCCGCCCTCCAGCGCCTGGCGACCGCATGGCGCCAGGAGCTCGGATGCGCGGTGATCGGCATCACCGGCTCGACGGGGAAGACGTCGACGAAGGACATCCTGCGCGGCATGCTCGAGCCCTACCGCCGGGTGGTGGCGACCGAGCAGAACCTCAACACCGAGATCGGCCTGCCGCTGACGATCCTCGGCGCGCCCGCCGGCACGGAGGTGCTCGTCCTGGAGATGGCGATGCGCGGCGGCGGCCAGATCGCCGAGCTGGCGGCGATCGCGCGCCCCGACGTGGGCGTCGTCGTGAACATCGGCCCCGTGCATCTCGAGCTGCTCGGCAGCATCGAGGCGATCGCCCGCACGAAGGCCGAGCTGCTGGGCGCGCTGCCCGCGGGCGGGACGGCCGTCGTCCCCGCCGGCGAGGCGCTGCTGGACCCCTACGCCCGCGGTGACGTCATCACCGTGACCTTCGGGCCCGGCGGCGACGTCGACACCCTGCCCGAGCGCCTCACGCTGCCGTTCGACTCGGCCCACATGCGCCTCAACGCGCTTGCCGCGCTGGCCGCCGCGCGGGCGATTGGCGTCGAGCCCGCGGGTGCGGTCCGCGTCGCGCTCTCGCGCATGCGCGGGCAGCGGATCGAGCTCGGGCGCGACATCGTCGTCATCAACGACTGCTACAACGCCAATCCGATGTCGATGCGGGCCGCCCTCGACGACCTGGCCGAGACGGCGCGCGCGCGACGCGTCGCCGTGCTCGGCGACATGCTCGAGCTCGGGTCGCAGGAGCGCACCTTCCACGCGCAGCTCGGCCGGCACGCCCGCACCGCCGGGGTCGAGCTGCTCGTGACCGTCGGTCCGCTCGCGCAGGCCGCCGCCGAGGCGTTCGGTGCGGGTGCGACAGCGCTCGCGGGCGCCGCGGACGCCGCGCGGGCGCTGCCGGGCCTGCTGCGCGACGGCGACACGGTGCTCGTCAAGGCCTCGCGCGGAGTCGGGCTCGAGGTCGTCGCCGAGGCGCTCGCCGACGCCCCGGGCGTGCAGGCGGAGCGCGCCTGATGGGGGAGGTCCTCATCGGCGGGACGGTCGCGCTGCTGCTCTGCGTCTTCCTGTCCCCGCGTTTCATCGCCTTCCTCCACGACCGCGAGTTCGGCCAGACGATCCGCGAAGAGGGCCCGGCCGGCCACCACACGAAGGCCGGCACGCCGACGATGGGCGGGATCATCATCTTCCTGGCGATCTCGGTGCCGTTCCTCGTGCTCTCGAACTACGAGTGGCGCGCGGTGGGCGTCTACGGCACGGCCGTGGCGTGCGCGGGGATCGGGTTCGCCGACGACTACACGAAGATCGTGCGGCGCCGCTCGCTCGGCCTGCGCGGGCGCACGAAGCTCGTCCTCACCGTGATCATCTCGCTCGCGCTGTGGTGGGTCGCCACGCAGAAGGCGGGGATCTCCACGACCGTGCGCCTGCGGGTCGTCGACGCGAGCGTCGACCTCGGGGTCTTCTTCCCGGTGCTCGTCTACCTCGTGATCGCGGGCACGACGAGCGCCGTGAACCTGACCGACGGCCTCGACGGCCTCGCCGCGGGCTGCGCGGGCATCGTGATGCTCGCGTACATCGGCATCACGTACCTGACGACGGGGGAGTCCGACCTGGCGCTGCTGAGCGCGTGCGTGGTCGGCGCCTGCGTGGGATTCCTCTGGTACAACGCGTTCCCGGCGACGATCTTCATGGGGGACACCGGCTCGCTGGGCCTCGGCGGAGCGATCGGCGGGATGGCGGTGATGACGAACACGTCGTTCCTGCTCGTGCTGCTCGGCGGCATCTTCGTGATGGAGGCGCTGAGCGTGATCATCCAGGTGTTCACGTTCCAGACGTGGCGCCGGCGGGTGTTCCTGATGGCCCCGATCCACCACCACTTCGAGATGCGGGGATGGTCGGAGACGAAGATCATCCTGCGGTTCTGGATCATCGCCATCGTGTGCGCGGCGATCGGATTCACGCTCTATCGAGCGTCAATCCGATGATGCGACCGCGCCTCGTGGCGCCTGAGGCCACCCGCGGGGCCGGGGCAGTGGCTCTGCCACAGCACCCGGCCCGCGTGCGGCCTCAGGCATCCACGATCCATCGGTCGTGCTTGTGGAGGGTTCTGTGATTCCTCGACGGCGTCCCCCGATTCCGGTTGGTCCTTGGCTGGTGGTGGGCCTGCGGCGGTCCGGTGCTGCGGCCGCTCGGGCGCTGTGGGCGAGGGGCGAGGCCGTGGTGTGCGTGGACTCCGGGAAGCCGCCGGAGGCCGAGGCGCTGCGGGCGCTGGGCATGGAGGTGTGGACCGGGGTCGATGGCCTCGTGGAGCTCCGCCGTGCGCGGGCGGTCGTGAAGAGCCCCGGCGTGCCGCGCGAGGCGCCGGTGATCGTCGAGGCGCGGCGGCGGGGCGTGTCGGTCTACGGCGAGCTGGAGCTGGGGTGGCGGCTCGTGGAGCGCCCGTTCGTCGCCGTGACGGGAACGAACGGGAAGACGACGACCGCGGAGCTGCTCGGCGCGATCTGGCGGGCGGCGGGCCGGCCCGTCGACGTCGCCGGGAATGTCGGCCTCGCCGTCAGCACGCTCGCGGCCGATCGCGAGGGCGACGCGACGGTGATCTGCGAGGCCAGCTCGTTCCAGCTCGAGGACACCGTCGCGTTCGCGCCCGACGTCGCGCTCATCCTCAACGTCCAGCCCGACCACCTCGACCGGCACGGGACGATGGAGGACTATCTCGCCGCCAAGCTGCGGATCTTCGCGCGGCAGGGGTCCGACCACGTGGCGATCGGGCCGCCGGAGCTGCTCGCGCAGGCCGGCGGCGAGGGCCGGCGGGTCACCTTCGGCCCACACTGGGACGTCGACCTCGCGCTGCGCGACGGGATCATCACCTGGCAGGGGGCTGACGTGATGCGCGCCTCCGACGTGCGCATCCGCGGGGCCCACAACCTCGAGAACGCGATGGGCGCCGCCGCCGCCGCGCTGTCGGCCGGCATCGAGCCGGAGGCCGTTGCCGAGGGTCTGCGCACCTTCCCGGGGGTCGAGCACCGGATCGAGGACGTCGCAGAGGTCGGCGGGGTTCTCTGGGTCAACGACTCGAAGGCGACGAACGTCGCGTCCACCCTCGTGGCGCTCGACGCCTTCACGGCCCCCGTGCACCTGATCCTCGGAGGCCAGGGCAAGGGCCAGGATTTCGCGCCGCTGCGCGACGCGGTCGCGATCCACGTCCGGGCCGCATACCTCGTCGGCGAGGACGCCGGCGCCATCGCCGGCGCGCTCGGCGACGCTGCCGAACTGATCCGCAGCGGCGACCTCGAGCAGGCCGTCGCCGCCGCCCGCGCCGCTGCCGAACCCGGCGAGGTCGTGCTGCTCTCCCCGGCCTGCGCGAGCTTCGACCAGTACCCCGGCGGCTATGAGGAGCGGGGGGCGCACTTCAAGACGCTGGTGACGTCCTCGTGAGAGGGTCCACGTGGCGTCTCCCTGCACGCACGCCCGGCAGGATTCGCGGTCAGCACAGCGAAGGGGGCCGGGATGGCCCGCGCTGCCGCCCGCGCCGCTGCCCCGCCCGCGCCCGCGCGGCGCGGACGCACGCGCCCGATCGAGGAGGACGTCCTCCTGACGGCGGTGCTGTGCCTCGTCGCCTTCGGGGCGGTCATGGTGTACAGCGCGTCGTCGGCGAGCACCGTCATCAAGGGCGGCGGGGACGGCACCGCGTTCCTCGTGAAGTACGTCATGTACGGCGCGGCCGGGTTCATCGCGATGTCCGCGATCGCGCGGATGCCGCTGCAGCGGATCCTCGGCTTCACGGGCCCGCTGCTGGCGATCTCCTTCGGCCTGCTGGTGCTCGTGCGACTGCCGGGCTTCGGCGTCTCGGTCAACGGCGCCCGCCGCTGGCTCGGCGCGGGCCCTCTCACCTTCCAGCCCAGCGAGATCGCCAAGCTCGCGCTCGTCATGTACGCGGCGAAGTTCCTCGCCGAGCGCCCGCGCGGGTTCCGGCGCTGGCAGGAGCTCGTCCCACTCGGGCTCGTGGCGGGTCTCGCCGCGCTGCTCGTCGCCTCCCAGCCGGACCTCGGGACGGCGCTCGTGATCGCGTTCACGATCGCGGCGATGCTGATCGCGGCGGGCGTTCCGATCCGCTGGCTCGGCGGCGCAGCCGGTGTCGGCGGCACGTTCGTCCTGCTGTACGCGATGAGCGCGCCCTACCGCCGCGACCGGCTCACGTCGTTCCTCGACCCCTGGCATCACGCCGGCAGCACGGGCTTTCAGGCGGTGCAGGGGCAGATCGCGCTCGGCTCCGGCGGGCTGTTCGGACGCGGGCTCGGCGAGTCGGTCCAGAAGATCTTCTACCTGCCGGAGGCGCACACCGACTTCATCCTCGCGGTCATCGGTGAGGAGCTGGGCCTCGTCGGAGTGCTGGGCCTGCTCGTCGTCTACGGCGTCGTCGCGTGGGCCGGGCTGCGGATCGCCCAGCGCGCGAAGGGTCGCTACGCCGCGCTGCTCGCCGCCGGGCTGACCTCGCTCGTGCTCTGTCAGGCGATGCTCAACGTCTTCGTGGTCCTGGGCATCGCCCCGCTGACGGGCGTCCCGCTGCCCTTCATCTCCTACGGGTCGACGAACCTCGTCGTCCTGCTGGCGGGCGTCGGGCTGCTCATGAACATCGCGCGCGGCGGGTCCGTGCACCTGCGGGCCGTCAGCGGCGCGCGCGATCAGGCACGATCACGGGCCGATGGAGACGCAGACCTACGTCATCGCAGCGGGAGGGACGGCGGGGCACGTCGTTCCGGCGCTGGCGGTGGCCGACGCGCTGCGGGCTGACGTCGCGCACCCGCCGCGCGTCGTCTTCATCGGCGGCGAGCGCGCCGAGCGCGACCTCGTCCCCGCCGCCGGCTACGAGCTGCGCGTCATCGCGGTCGAGGGCCTCAGCCGCACGAATCCCCTGAAGGCGCTGCGCGCGATGGCGAAGGCCGCGGGCGCGGTCCTCACCGCATGGCGCCTGCTCGGCGAGTTGCGGCCGGGCGCGGTGATGGGCGGCGGGGGCTACGTCGCCGGGCCGGTCGGGCTCGCGGCGGTGCTGCGGCGGATCCCGCTCGTGCTGACCGAGGCCGACAGCCACCTCGGCGTCGCCAACCGCATGCTCGCGCCGTTCGCGCGCCGCGTCTGCCTGGCGTTCCCGCTCGAGGGGCGCGACGGGGAGCGCTACCGCGTCACGGGCCGGCCGGTCCCGGCGCCCGCCGCCGACCGGGCCGCGGCGCGCGAGCGCTTCGGCATCGCCGCGGACGAGCGGGTGCTCGTCGTCTTCGGCGGCTCGCTGGGTGCGCGCACGATCAACGATGCCGCCGTCGAGGCGTTCGCCCGAGCGGACGACCTCCACGTGCTGCACGCCGCGGGCGAGCGCGACCTGGCGGCGCTGCGCGAGCGCCTGGCGCAGGCACCGGCCGGGCACTACGACCTGCGCGGCTTCGTCGACGGGTTCGGCGATGCGCTGCTCGCGGGGGACCTGGTCGTCGCGCGCGCCGGGGGCTCGATCTTCGAGGTCGCCGCGGCGGGGCGGCCGGCGATCCTCGTGCCCTATCCCTTCGCTGCCGGGGACCACCAGGCCGCGAACGCCCGCTGGATGGAGCGTGCCGGGGCGGCCGTCGTCGTTCCGGACGGCGAGCTCACACCCGAGCGCCTCGCGCGGGAGGTCGCGGCGCTGCTGGACGACCCCGCGCGACTGGCGGCGATGGCCGCCGCCTCGAAGGGGCTCGCCCGCCCGGACGCCGCTCGCGAGATCGCCGGCGAGCTCGTGCGCGCGGGGGAGGCCGCGCGATGAGCATCGCTCCTGCCGGGCCCTGGAACGGCCGGACCCTGCACTTCGTCGGGATCGGCGGCGCGGGCATGAGCGGGTGGGCGAGCGTCGCGATCGAGCTCGGGGCGAGGGTCAGCGGCTCGGACCGTGCGGACTCCCAGGCGCTGGCGACGCTGCGCGCGCGGGGGGCCGACGTCCACGCCGGGCACGCGGCGGCGAACCTGCCCGCCGGCGAGGACGTCGAGGTCGTCTACTCGACGGCGGTTCCCGCAGACAATCCCGAACTGGCCCTGGCGCGGGAGCGCGGCCTGCGCGTGATGGCGCGCGCCGAGCTGCTCCGCGAGCTCACCTCGCTCAAGCGGACGATCGCGGTCGCCGGCGCGCACGGCAAGACGACGACGACGAGCATGGCCGCCCACGTGCTGCTCGGCTGCGGGATGGACCCCGGCTATCTCATCGGCGGGACCCTCGGGTCGACGGGTCGCAATGCGGCCTGGGGCTCGGGCGACTGGCTCGTGGTCGAGGCCGACGAGTCAGACCGGTCGATGCTCGCGCTCGAGGTGGAGATCGCGGTCGTCACGAACGTCGAGCTCGACCACCATGCCAACTACGCCTCGCTGCACGAGGTCCGTGACGTCTTCCGTGAGTTCCTCGACGGGCCGCCGCAGGCGGTCATCCTCGACCGCCCGGAGCTGCTCGAGCTGCGCGGCGATGCGCCCGTCGTCCCGTTCGACGTCGCCGACCCCGTGCTCGAGCCGACCGGCTCGCGCTTCGCCTGGCGCGGCCTCGAGGTGCGCCTCGGCGTGCCCGGCGCGCACAACGCGCGCAATGCCGCGGCGGCGCTCGAGGCCGCGGCGCTCGCCGGCGTCGATCCGCAGGCGGCGGTCGCGGCGATCGCGACGTTCGCCGGCGCGGGCCGGCGCTTCGAGACGCTCGGCCAGGCGGCGAGCGGTGTGCAGGTCGTCGATGACTACGCCCACCACCCGACCGAGGTCGCCGCCACGATCGCCGCCGCCCGCACGCTGCGCCCCCGGCGGCTCGTCGCCGTCTTCCAGCCGCACCTGTACTCGCGAACCCAGCACCTGGCCGGCGCGTTCGGGCGCGCGCTGGCGGGCGCCGACGTCGTGTGCGTGCTCGACGTCTACCCGGCGCGCGAGCGCGCCGCGGACTTCCCGGGGATCAGCGGGCGCACGATCGCCGCGGCGGTCGTCGACGCGGCGCCGGGCCGGGAGGTCCTGTGGCTGCCCTCGTTCGACGACGCCGAGCGCGTGCTGCGCGCGCGCCTGCGTGAGGGGGACCTGCTGCTGGTCCTCGGCGCGGGGGATGTCCGCTCGCTCGGCGAGCGGCTCGTGGCCTAGGCGCGCGGGGGGCAGGGACGGCGGGCCCGCCGTCGAAGTGCACGGTGATGTCTGTGCGCTCCGCCGCCCCGCGCATGCTCCGCGTTCCGCGCGTGCCCCGGCTGCCGCGCATCTCGCCGCGGCTGGTCGCCGCCGCGGTCGTCGGCGCCGCGCTGCTCTTCGCGGGCTGGCTGTGGCTGCGCGACTCCTCGCTCATGCGGGTGGAGCGCGTGACCGTCACCGGCGTGCACGGCTTCGGCGCGCCGGCCGTCCGGACGGCGCTCGAGACCGCCGCGCAGGACATGACGACCCTGCACGTCGACGAGGCGGCCCTGCGCGCCGCCGTGGCGAGCTACCCGCTCGTCAAGGGCGTGCAGGCGCATGCAAGCCCGCCGCACGCCCTGAAGATCGTCGTCGACGAGCGCACGCCGGTCGGCGTCATCGACTCCGGCTCCCAGCAGGTCGCGGTCGCCGACGACGGCACGCTCCTGCGTGAGATCCCGGTGAGCGGCCTGCCGCTGATCATCGTCAAGGTGCCGCCGGGCGGCAACCACGTCGGCGACCGTCCCACGCAGGCGAAGGTCGACCTGCTCGCCGCCGCTCCCGTCGCGCTGCGAGCACGTGTCACGAAGGTGACGCTGGGCGGCCACGGGTTGACCGCGTTCCTCAACAGCGGGCCGCAGGTGCGCTTCGGCGACGGCCGGCGGCTGCGCGCCAAGTGGATCGCCGCCCAGCGCGTCATGGCCGACCCGGGCGCGGTCGACGCGACCTATATCGACGTGCGCGTTCCCGAGCGTCCGGCCGCGGGCGGGCTCACGCTCGCCCAGGGCGGGGCGCCGCAGTCGCTGACGCTGTCCAGCGCCGACCCGGCCGCCGTCGCCAGCGCCGGTGCGACGACGACGCCGGACCCGACGACCACCGCAGCTGCGACGACGACGACACCGGTCACCACGAGCCCGCCCGCGGTGACGACGACCACGCCATAGCTCAACCTCGACTTCGCCTGGAGCGTTGATAGGGCCACAACCCTCGCCTCAAAATCGAGGGTTCCTGCTTCTGCAATGAATGTTGCCGTCGTAGACTGTCGTTGACATTCGCGGACGCCGATGCGTACCGTGGAATTGCTTCTGGGGCCCGTCAGCGCGACGAAAGCCTCGACACTAACTTGAGAGTCGGACGCATTCGCATGATGGAAAGCAGCGGCACATATCTCGCGGTCATCAAGGTCGTCGGCGTCGGAGGCGGCGGAACCAACGCGGTGAACCGCATGGTCGACGCGGGTCTGCGTGGCGTGGAGTTCATCGCCGCGAACACCGATGCCCAGGCGCTGCAGATGTGCGACGCCGACATCAAGCTCAACATCGGCCACGAGCTGACCAAGGGTCTCGGGGCCGGCGCCAACCCGGAGGTCGGCTTCGGCGCGGCCGCAGAGTCGCGGGACGACATCAAGGAGGCGCTCAAGGGCGCTGACATGGTCTTCGTCACCGCCGGCGAGGGCGGCGGCACCGGCACCGGCGCCGCGCCGGTGATCGCCGAGATCGCCAAGAACGAGATCGGCGCGCTGACCGTCGGCGTCGTGACGCGCCCGTTCGAGTTCGAGGGCTCGCAGCGCCAGCGCTCCGCCGAGGAGGGCATCCAGCGCCTGCGCGAGGTCGTCGACACGCTCATCGTCATCCCGAACGAGCGGCTGCTCTCCAGCGTCGAGCGCCGCACCACGATCCTCGAGGCGTTCCGCGAGGCCGACAACGTGTTGCGCCAGGGCGTCCAGGGCATCACCGACCTGATCACGATCCCCGGCCTCATCAACCTCGACTTCGCCGACGTGCGGACGATCATGACCGACGCCGGCTCGGCGCTCATGGGCGTCGGCACGAGCAGCGGCGAGTCGCGCGCGGCCGACGCCGCGAAGGCCGCGATCGAGAGCCCGCTGCTCGAGGACACGATCAACGGCGCGACCGGCATCCTGCTGAACATCACCGGCGGCCGCGACCTCGGGCTGTTCGAGGTCAACGACGCCGCGGAGATCATCCACAGCGCCGCGGACGGCAGCGCGAACATCATCTTCGGCGCCGTCATCGACGAGTCGATGGGCGACGAGGTCCGCGTGACGGTCATCGGGACCGGCTTCGACGGCGGCGGGCGCCCGCGCTCGCGCGTCGTGCGCGAGGAGACGCGGCAGAGCGCCGAGCGCTCGAGCCGGGATCGCAGCCCGCGCGTGGGGCGCAGTGAGAAGTCGGATCTCGAGATCGGCGATGACGATCTCGATATCCCGGCGTTCCTGAAGTAGCTGGGGGCGCCGCTCGGGCGTTGGTGGTTCGTGGGTCCCGGCCTGCCGGCCGGCTCCCGCGATGGCGCCTGTTCGCCGACAGGTGCCGCCTGACGGCGGCGGCTGGCGCTCGGTTGATCAGCGCCTCTCGCCGTGGAAGTAGTCGACGTTCGCCGAGCGGGGGACCATGGCGTCCTCGGTTCGGTCCCCGGTCCAGATGCCGATCTTGTCGCTGTCGGGGTAGGCGGTCGCCGTCGGGATGACGATCGTCGACCACATCAGGATGCGGACGGGCTCGTCGGTCTCGTTGAGCACCTGATGGGCGCCCTCGGGGCCACGCGGGAAGAAGACGACGTCCATCGGGGCGAGCTGCTCGGTGCCCTCCGGCGTGCGGACGGACGGGGTGCCGGCGACGACGAGCAGCCACTCCTCCTCGCCGTACTCGTAGTGGTAGGGGCACAGGGCCTGACCGGGCGGGAGCTCGTAGAGGCTCGTGCCCGTCTGCTCGGCGCCGAGCTGCGGGCCAACGCGGAACATGCCCGAGCGGAAGCCCTCGGGATCCGTCGGGTCATAGGTGAGCTCAGGGTCGCTGATGCTGACGCGGCGCATGCCGGCATCGTCGCACGCGCTGTGGGACGCACGAAAGGTCTGCTTGTCAGACCATCACGGCGGCCCTGCGCTAGCCTCAGGCCGCATGGCCGCCACGCCCCGTCGCACGCCCCTGTTCGACCGTCACGTCGCCGCGGGAGCGAAGATCGTCGACTTCGCCGGGTGGGAGATGCCGGTCCAGTACGCGGGCATCAGGGAGGAGCACGCCGCGGTCCGTGAGCGTGCCGGGATCTTCGACGTCTCGCACATGGGCGAGATCGAGGCGACGGGCCCTGATGCCACCGCGCTGCTCCAGGAGCTGCTCTCCAACGACGTCGACAGGCTCGTCGTCGGCGGCGCGCAGTACAGCGTCCTGTGCCGCGAGGACGGCGGCGTCCTGGACGACCTCTTCACCTACCGCCTCGCGCCCGACCACTACGTGACGGTCACGAACGCCTCGAACCACGCCAAGGACCTCGCCTGGTTCCAGCAGCACGCAGGCGGGCGCGACGTCGTGATCGAGGACAAGCTCGACGACTGGGCGATGCTCGCCATCCAGGGTCCGCTCGCCCGCGAGTACGTCCAGGCGTTCTCCGATGCCCCGCTGCCCGAGCGCTTCACGATCGCCACGCGCGAGCTCGCCGGTCACACGGTGCTCGTCTGCGGCACCGGCTACACCGGCGAGGACGGGGTCGAGGTCCTCTGCTCACCGGAGGCCGCCGGCTCGATCTGGGACGAGGCCGTGCGCCGCGGCACCGAGCCCGCGGGCCTGGGCGCGCGCGACACGCTGCGCCTGGAGGTCTGTTACCACCTCTACGGCAACGACCTGATGGAGTCGCGCGGGCCGATCGAGGCGAGCCTGGGCTGGTGCTGCAAGGAGGAGACGGGCTTCATCGGCTCCGGCGCCGTGCGCGCGGTGCGCGAGGCCGGACCCTCCGAGCGGCTGGTGCCGTTCACGCTGACGGGGTCGGGCATCGCGCGCCAGGGCAACCCGGTCATCGGCGGTGGCGAGGTCACGAGCGGGACGCTCTCGCCGTCGCTCGGCATCGGGATCGGCATGGCGTACCTCCCCACCGAGCGCGCCGTCACGGGCGAGGCGATCGAGATCGACGTGCGCGGGACGGTGCGCCCGGCGGTCGTCGCGGAGAGGCCGCTCTACCAGCGGCCCACGGCGTAGGATCGGCGGACTTCGGCCCGGCGCCCACACAAGGAGACGAGATGGCAGACCCGAGCTACCCGACCGACCTGCTGTACCACCCCGAGCACGACTGGGCGCGCATCGACGGCGACGTCGCGACGCTCGGGATCACGTGGTTCGCCCAGGACGCGCTCGGCGAGGTCGTCTTCTTCGATCCGCCCGAGGTCGGGGCCACGACGACGGCCGGGGAGTCCTACGCCGAGGTCGAATCCGTGAAGGCCGTCAGCGACGTGATCGCGCCGCTGTCGGGCGAGATCGTCGAGGTCAACGCCACGCTCGGCGACGGCCCGGAGGCGATCAACGACGACCCCTACGGCGCGGGGTGGTTGGTCAAGGTCCGCCTGACCGACGTATCCGAGAAGGACGCACTGCTCGACGCGGCGACGTACGAAGCGTCGCTCTGACCACGAGGACCACGTGAGCCGGTACACCGCCACCACCGCAGACGACCTGAAGGCGATGCTCGAAGCGATCGGCGCGTCGAGTGTCGAGGAGCTGTTCGACGCCATCCCGGAGGGCGTGCGCCTGCGGCGGGAGCTCGACCTGCCCGCGGGCATGCCCGAGCAGGACGTCTACGCGCACCTGCTGGACCTCGCGCGCCGCAACACCTCCGCCGAGGACGAGGTGACGTTCCTCGGTGCCGGAATGTACGACCACTACGTCCCGGCGGTGATCGACATGCTGCTCGGGCGCTCGGAGTTCCTGACGCCCTACACGCCCTACCAGCCCGAGATCAGCCAGGGCGGCCTGCAGGTGATGTTCGAGTACCAGACGGCGATCAGCGAGCTCACGGCGCTGCCCGTCTCCAACGCCTCGGTCTACGAGGGGCCGAGCGCGGTCGGCGCCGCCGGCTACCTGGCCAAGCTCGCGAACGGCAAGCGCCGGTTCGTCGTCTCGCGCGGGCTGCACCCGCACAGCCGCGAGACGCTCCGCACGCTCTCCCGCGGCTACGGCACCGAGGTCGTCGAGGTGCCGCTGAAGGACGGCGTCACCGACCCCGACGCGTGGGCCGCGGCGATCGACGACGACACGGCCGCCGTCTTCTTCCAGCAGCCGAACTTCCTGGGCGCGGTCGAGGATGCGGCAGCGCTCGCGCAGGCGGCGAAGGATTCGCCTGCGGTCGTCGTCGGCTCCTACGACCCGATCCCGCTCGCGATCCTCGCCCCGCCCGGCGAATGCGGCGTCGACGTGGCCGTCGGCGAGGGCCAGACGCTCGGCAACCGCCTCGACTTCGGCGGGCCGTCGTTCGGCTTCTTCGCCGCGACGGAGGCCTACCTGCGCCGGATGCCGGGCCGCATCGCCGGCGAGACGAAGGACGTCGACGGGCGCCGCGGCTTCGTGCTGACGCTGCAGACGCGCGAGCAGCACATCCGCCGCGAGAAGGCGACCTCGAACATCTGCACCTCGCAGGCGCTGAACGCGCTCGCGGGCGTCGTCTACCTGAGCTGGCTCGGCCGGACCGGGATCGTCGAGCTCGCCGAGCTGCTGCTGCAGCGCACCGCCTACGCCCGCGAGGCGCTCGGGGCCGTCGAGGGCGTCAGCGCCCTGCACGAGCAGCCCGCCGTCCGTGAGTTCGCCGTCCAGCTCGACGTCGAGGACCTCGAGGCCGTGCGGCGTGTCATCGCCCGCTGCCAGGACGCCGGCCTCAACCCCGGCTACGCGCTCGGGCGCGACTACGAGGAGCACCCGACCGGGCTGCTCGTCGCGATCACCGAGCAGCGCACGAAGGAGCAGATCGACCGGCTCGCGGCCGTGCTCGGGGCGGCGGTCGCCGCGGAACGCTCCGCCGACCGCGAGGAGGTGCGGGCATGAGCGCGCCGATCGACGACAACCACCTGCACGCCGATCCGAGCATCGAGGGCCACTATCCCCACCACGAGATCCCGGTGACGAGCGCCGGCGCGACGCCGATGCAGCGCGACCCCGCGGTCACGATCTTCGAGAAGGGCGCGCCGGGACGGCGGGCCTTCTACTGCCCGGAGCCCGGCGTCCCCGCGCGCGAGCGCCACGAGCTGCTGCCCGCCGCGCTGCGCCGCCGCGAGCCCGCGCGCCTGCCCGAGGTCTCCGAGCCCGAGCTCGTGCGCCACTACGTGCGCCTCAGCCGGCGCAACTTCGACCTCGACAGCGGCTTCTACCCGCTGGGCTCGTGCACGATGAAGCACAACCCGCGCCTGCACGAGCGGGTCGCCGCACTCCCCGGGCATGCACGCCTGCACCCGCTGCAGGACCCGCGCCGCGCCCAGGGCGCCCTGGAGCTCATGTGGAACCTCGAGCGCGCGCTCGGCGAGATCGCCGGTCTGCCGCACGTCGTGCTGCAGCCCTCGGCCGGCTCGCACGGAGAGCTCGCGGGCGTGCTGCTGACGCGCGCCTACCACGAGTCGCGCGGGGAGCAGCGCACGAAGGTGCTGACGCCCGACACGGCCCACGGGACGAACCCGGCGACGGTGACGATGGCCGGCTACGAGGTCGTCAAGGTCGGCACGAACGCCGACGGCGGCGTCGACGTCGAGGACCTGCGCAGCAAGGTCGACGACCAGGTCGCCTGTCTGATGCTCACGAACCCGAACACGCTCGGGGTCTTCGACGCGAACATCGAGGAGATCGCGCGGCTCGTGCACGACGTCGGCGCGACGCTCTACTACGACGGCGCGAACCTCAACGCCGTGATGGGCAAGTCGCGCCCGGGCGACATGGGCTTCGACATCGTCCACTACAACCTGCACAAGTCCTTCACCCAGCCGCACGGCGGGGGCGGTCCGGGCTCGGGCCCGATCGCCGTCTCAGGCCGCATCGAGCCGTTCGTCCCGCGCCCGGTCGTCACGCGCGCCGAGACGCCCGAGGGCCCCGTCTTCGACCTCGAGGAGGACCGCCCGCAGTCGATCGGCAAGCTGCGCGGTTTCCAGGGCAACTACGGGGTCTTCGTGCGCGCCTACGCCTACATCTGCTCGCTCGGCGCCGAGGGGCTGCGCGATGCGAGCGAGACGGCGGTGCTGAATGCGAACTACCTGCTCGCGCGCCTGCGCGAGCTCGTGGGCGACGCGCTGCCGCTCGCATTCGGCGAGCGCTGCATGCACGAGTTCGTCCTCTCGGGCGCGCCGATGAAGAAGGAGCTCGGCATCCGCACGCTGGATCTCGCCAAGCGGCTGCTCGACCACGGCTTCCACCCGCCGACGGTGTACTTCCCGCTGCTCGTCGACGAGGCACTGCTGATCGAGCCGACGGAGACCGAGACCCGCGAGACGCTCGACGCGTTCGCCGACGCGGTCGCCGCCATCGTCGCCGAGGCGCGCGAGGACCCCCAGATCGCGCTGAACGCGCCCTACACGACGCCGGTGCGCCGCCTCGACGAGGCGGGCGCCGCGAAGCATCCGGTCATCCGCCAGGCGCTCTGATCAGCCGGCGGCCAGGCCGCCGGCGTGCCTGCCGGCGGCCGGCAGGCACGAGCGGAAGGCGCGGGTGAGGCGCAGGGTGCGCCCGTCCTTCGTGCGCGCGACGACCTTCAGCGTGTGCGCGCCCTTCGGCTGGTGACGCAGCCACAGCCTCCTCGAGGCGCCGGCCGTCCCGGCGGCGCGTGCGCGCAGGCTGCGCCCGAGCATCAGCGAGACCGAGCGCAGCGTCGTGCGCGGCGTGGCGCTCACGAGCAGGCGCGCGGTGCTCGGGCGGGGGCAGCGCCCGGCGGCGGGGAGGCCGCGCACGACCAGGCGCGCAGCCTTGGCGGTGGTCCCGCGCCCCGGCGTCGTCGGGGGTGGCTGCACGCCGCCATCTCCGCCGGGCGGCCCGGTGCCCGGGAGCACCTGCACCTCGGCGCTGCGCCGCGTCGACTCTCCGCGGCTGTCGGTGACGACGACCGCCGGGTGCTGCAGCCCGCCCGTGTCGAACGTCGTGGTCGTGGTCGGCGTCGTCCCGGTCGTGCGATCGACGGTGCCGTCGCCGTTGAGGTCCCAGCCGTACTGGGCGATCGCGTCGTCGCGATCGAAGGAGGCGCCGGCGTCGAGCGTCACCGGGTCGCCGGCCGTCACGCTCGCGGGGGTGGCCGAGAGCGCCGCGTCGGGGGCGATGTCGCATTCGGGGACGAGCAGCGCGAACGACTGGATCGTGCCCTCGTCGGGCTTCGTGACGTCGGTGGCCTCGAGCGTCCACGTGCCGGCGAGCGGCTTGCCCGCGAAGGCGCTGAGCGGCTGGGCCGGGCGATAGCGCCCGCTGAACGGCGCGTCGGCGGCCGTCACGTCCTGGATCGAGGTCTCGGCCTGGTCGTCGAGGATCGTGTCGCGCAGGTCGTGCCCGCTCGCGCCCGCCTGGTCCATGAGCGTGACCGTCGTCCCGTCGGGCCCCCGCAGCTTCAGCACGAGGTCGCCGACCCAGGTGTGGTCGATCGCCGTGAGGCGCACGTCGAGGTCGTCGATCGTCCCCGCGCGGTCGACGGTCAGCGGCGCGCTGACGCCGGCGGGGTCGCCGTCGGGGATCGTGAGGCCGGGGGAGAAGCTCGCGGGGATCGGGGAGCTGCCCTCGCCCGGGACGCTCAGGTGCAGGCCGGCGCCGATCGTGCCGGGCGCGCTCAGCGCGAGGTCCAGGCCCACCACGGGCGTCGCCCCGCAGGTGTTCGAGCCGCGGGTCCCGCCGAAGGTGTCGGCCGCGGGGGTGACCTGCTCGTGGGCGGCGATCGCGGCGAAGGTCGCGTCAGGGTGCTGGAGCACGATCCCGGGGGTCGCTGTCGTGAGGTGCGCGCTGACCTGGCCGGATGCCACCTCGCCGGTGTTCGCGATCGAGGTGCGCACCTGGAAGGGCTCGTGGGGCTCGAGGATCCCGTCGCCGTCCTCGTCGACGACGGTCGCGCCGACGGGGTCCAGGGCGGCCTCGCCGGTCGGGGCGCCGACGTTCGTGGCGACGAGCGCGAAGTCCTGGTCGGTCACGCCGCCACCGGGCACGCCGTCGCCGGCGATGTTCGTCCCGCGCACGCGGATCGCGAGCGACGACAGCGCGCCGGCGGGGACGACGACGCTCTCGACGTTGTTCTTCGTGTCAGGTGCCCCGCCCGGCAGCGAGACGCCGCCGCTGAGGTGGTTGCCGCGGTAGACGACGCCGTCGCCGGTGACCTCGAGGTCCAGGTCGTTGACGAGCGAGGCGCCGATCAGCGGCCCGGGCGCGTCCGTCCAGGCCAGCGTGACCCGCACCGGCTGGGCGGGGTCGGTCACGTTGAAGGTGCGGGTGAACGTCTGGCCGCTCTGGGTGAAGATCTGCTCGTCGTCGCTGAACCAGCGCCCGCTGGTGCTCGCGCCGGCCAGCCGCGCGAGCCCGAAGCCCTGCGCGCCGTCGGGCGCCTGCCCGGTGTCCGTGGCCGTCAGCGGGGTGGCGCCGCCGATCAGCATGGCCTTGACCATCGCGGCCGACGGCCAGCTTCCCCGTGCGCGGTGGTAGGCCCAGCGGGCGGCGGCGGCGAGCCCGCTGACCGCCGGGGCGGAGTGCGACGTGCCGCTGCTCGCGGTGTAGGTCGTGCCCGGGAAGGGGATGCCGACCGACGGCGGCGGCGAGATGCCGCAGACGCCCGAGCCGTCGAACGCCGAGCCGGTGACGCGCCAGGCGGTGCCCGTGATGTGCGTGCCCGGGGCGACGAGGTCCGGCTTGATGCGCCCGTCGGTCGTCGGCCCGCGGCTGGAGAAGTCGCCGATGTCACCGGGGTCGTTGGCCTCGGCGTTCGTCGTGTCACAGCCGTCGGTGCCGAACAGGCGCTGACCCTCTGAGGCGCCGACGGCGATGACGTTCTTCGCGGTCGCCGGCGCGTAGAGCGTGTTCGCGCCCGGGCCGTCGTTGCCGGCGGCGACGACCTCGACCATCTCCTGGTTGCCGGGGGTGTCCGGCGCGGCGTCGCGGACGATCGCGTCGAACTCCTGCGAGGTCGCGGTGTAGGCGCCGAACGCGTTGTCCTCGCCCCAGGAGTTGTTCTCGATGCGGGCCCCGTCGTAGCCCGGGCCGCCCGCGTTGTAGGCGTCCTGCGCGATCTGGGCGAAGGTGCGGCCGCCGGTGTCCCACTGGCCGTTGCAGCGGAAGACGGTGGTGCCGCCGATCCGCGCGCGCGGCTCGATGCCCAGGCCGTAGTGGAACCCGTTGGCGTCGGTGTTCGCCGGCACGGGAGCGTTCGTGTTGTAGCCGGCCAGGATGCTGGCGTTGATCGTCCCGTGCCCGTCGCAGCCCTGGATCGACAGCGGGTCGAGCGTGTCCGAGGTCAGCTTGTGGACGTAGGCCAGGCGGTCCGGGTTGGCCTTCGAGCCGTTCTCGTAGAGGTCGGCGCCGGCCGGCGTGTCGGTCCCGTTGTCGATGCCGCCGTCGGTCACGTCGACGACGAACGGCAGCGTGCCCGGCACCTCGCTCGCGCCGAACAGCGCGGCGTCGTGCTCGGCGAGATACCCCGCGCCGGGGCTCGAGCCGATCGAGCCGTCGGCCATGATCAGGCCCTGGCGCTCGTCCAGCAGGCGCGGCGTGCCGTCGAGCGCGATCGCGATGACGCCGGGATCGGCCGCGAGGCGGGGGAGGTCGGCGGCGTCGACCGTGATGTGCCGCGTGCTCAGCCCGCCGAAGGCGGTCGAGGGCCCCGTGATGCCCTGCTGCACCGCACCGGTGCGCGAGCGTGCCGGCGCGCCGTCGGTGCCCGCCAGCGTCTGGACGGCGACGCGCACGGCTCCCGCGGCCGGCAGTCCGGGTGAGAGCTTGTCGCCGGCATCGAGCGCGAACGCCGCGCGGACCTCGGGCGCGGTGTCGGCGTAGTCCGCGAGGGCGGCGCGCGCGGCGCCCTCGGCGTGCACGAGGTAGGAGTTCTGCGCCAGGTAGGTCACGACCCGTACGCCGGTGGCCTGCAGGCGGGCGCGCCAGTCGTCCTTGATCGGGCCCACGAACTGCACGACGACGAGGATGGGCCCCGTGCCGGCGGCGATCGGGCTCGAGCCCTTCGCCGCCTGCGCGGCGGCCTGTGCGGCTGGGTCGACGGCGCGGCCCTGGAGCGTGACGCGCTCCATGTCGTCGCGGCGGACGGCGCCGGCGGCGACGAGCGGGCCGGCGTCCGAGGGCGCGGCCTCGGCGAGCGTGAACGCACCGTAGCGGGCGACGGTGCGAACCGCGGGCGCGCGCAGCGCCTGGCCGGCGGCGGCCGAGTCCGGGACGAGGAAGAGACCGGCGGCGGTCGCCCCCTGCCGGGCCGGGGCGGACGCGGAACGGCTCGCCCGGGCGAGTCCGACGCTGGACAGAAGGAGGATGGCCGCGACCGCTGCGCCGGCCGCCGCGCGTGGCCGCGGGGAGTGCATCACTACCCCGCGCGTATCGGCAGGTTCCCGCCGGACCTTGAGGATCGTCCAGGACTCCCACCGGCTAGCCTCCGGCGCCCGTGCGCATCTTCTCCGGCATCCAGCCCACAGGGCGCAAGCACCTGGGCAACTACATCGGCGCGATCCGCCACTACGTCGAGGGTCAGGAGCGCACGCACACCGCCGGTGATCTCGCGATCTACTGCATCGTGGACCTGCACGCCACGACCGTGCCGTACGAGCCCGCGGTGCTCCGCGAGCGCCTCTACGACACAGCGGCGATCCTGCTCGCCTCCGGATTGGATCCCGACCGCTGCGTGTTCTTCCGCCAGGGCGACGTGCTCGAGCACGCCGAGCTGTGCTGGCTGCTGTCCTCGGTCACCGCGCACGGTGACCTCAACCGCATGCACCAGTTCAAGGAGAAGTCGGCCGCCCAGCGCGAGCTCGTCTCCGCAGGCCTCTTCCTGTACCCGGTGCTCCAGGCCGCGGACGTCCTCGCCTACCGCGCGACGGAGGTGCCCGTCGGCGAGGACCAGCGCCAGCACATCGAGCTGATGCGCGACATCGCCGACCGCTTCAATGCGCGCTTCGGCGCCGGCCGCGAGGTGCTGGTGGCGCCTGGGCACCGGATCCCGGAGATCGGCGCGAAGATCATGGACCTCCAGGAGCCCGCCAAGAAGATGTCGACGACGGGCGGCTCCGGGGAGGGGACGCTGTACGTGCTCGACGACCCCGCGACGATCGAGAAGAAGTTCAAGCGCGCGGTGACCGACTCGGAGAACGAGATCCGCCGCGGGCCCGACAAGCCGGGCGTCACCAACCTCATCGACATCCTCGCCGTGTGCCGCGGGGTCACCCCCGACGAGGTCGTGGCGTCGCTGGCCGATGCGCGCGGCTACGGGGACCTGAAGGCCGCCGTCGCGGCGGGCGTGATCGAGCTGCTGACGCCGGTGCGCGAGCGCTACGAGGCGCTGCGCGCCGACGAGGCGCACCTCGAGGGCGTCCTCGGCCGCGGCGCCGATCGGGCGAGCGCGATCGCGGCGGACACGCTCGCGGACGTACGCCGCGCGATGGGCGTCGGCCCCGTCGTCTGAGGGCGGGCGGCATGCGGCGCTCGCTGCTCTTCCTGGTCGGCGCGGTCATCCTCGTCGACACGATGTTCTACGCGGCGCTCGCGCCGCTGCTGCCCTCGCTCCATCACGACCTCGGGCTGACGAAGGGCGATGCGGGTGTGCTCGTCGGCGCCTATGCGCTCGGGACGTTCTTCGGCGCGATCCCCGGCGGCTGGGCGGCGGCGCGCTTCGGGGCGCGCACGGCGGTCCTGGCCGGCCTGGCGCTGATGTCGACGGCAGGGCTGGCGTTCGCGTTCGCGCAGTCGCTGCCCGCTCTGGACGTCGCGCGCTTCATCCAGGGCCTCGGCGGCGCGTGCTCCTGGACGGCCGGCCTCGCCTGGATCGCCCAGGAGACCGAGCGCGAGCGCCGCGGCGAGGCGCTCGGGCTGGCGATCGGTGCCGGCATCTTCGGGGCGCAGTTCGGCCCGGCGCTGGGCTCGCTGGCGACGCAGATCGGCCGCGAGGCCGCGTTCGCCGGGGCGGCCGTGCTCGGGATCGTGCTCGCCGTGTTCGTGCTGAACACGCCGCACGGCGCCGGCGCGCTGGTCGAGGCGGGATCGCCGCCCTCGGCGATCCTGCGCGACCGGCGCTTCCGGATCGCGCTGTGGCTGACGGTCATGCCGTCGATCTGCTTCGGCGTCATCGAGGTGCTCGTGCCGCTGCGGCTGGACGTCCTGGGCGCGACCGCGCTGGCGATCGGCCTGATCTTCTTCGTCGCTGCGTTCTTCGAGGCGCTGGTCAGCCCCGTCGTGGGGCGGATCGCGGACCGGCGCGGCGCGCTCGTGATCGTGCGCGTCGGCACGATCGGCGCGGCCGCCGGCCTTGCGCTGCTGGCGCTGCCGGCGACGGTGGTCGGGCTGGCGCTCGTGCTGACCGTTGCCGGCGTGGCGCTCGGGTCGCTGTGGGTGCCCGGCGGGACGCTCGTCGCCGGCCGCGCCGAAGTGCTCGACGTCGACCAGGGCTGGGCGTTCGCGTTCAACAACGTCGCGTGGGCCGGTGGCGTCGCGATCGGCTCGGCCGGCGGCGGCGCGATGGCCCAATCGGTGGGCGACTGGCTGCCCTACGGGCTCGCAGCGCTGCTGTGCCTTGGGACGGGCGTTGCGGCGATGGCCTACCGACCGGCGCGACCGCTACGTTCCAGCGCGTGATCGTCGCCGAGCTGGAGCTCGACCTCGAGGTCTTCACAGGTCCGTTCGACCTGCTCCTGACGCTCGTCCTGCGCGAGGAGGTCGACCTGCTCGAGGTCGAGCTGGCCGACGTCGTCGTCTCCTACCTCGACGTGCTCGAGGCGCGCGGTGAGCTCGACCTCGAGGTGGCGACCGAGTTCCTGGTCCTGATCGCCGCGCTGCTGGAGCTGAAGTCGCGGCTCATGCTGCCCAGCGACGACGCGGACCTGTTCGAGGACCTCGAGCCGGGCGAGGCCGCCGAGGAGCTGCTCGCGCGCATGCTCGAGGCGCGCCGCTACCGCCACGCGGCCGAGTACCTCTCCGATCGGCTCGCCGACGAGGACGGCCATCGCTTCCGGGCGGCGCCGCTGCCCGGGTTCCTGCGCCGCGTCGCGCTGGACCAGTCGGCCGCCGTCTACGACCCGGCCCAGCTGGGCGCCGCGATCGGCGGCCTGCTGCGCGTCCCGCCGCCGATCAACCTCGGGCACCTGGCGATCCCCCGCGTGACCGTCGCCGAGCGCCTGACGCACCTGCGCGCGCTGCTGCGCCGCGGCGGGCTCTCGTTCGACGACGCCGTCGCGGGCGCGGACCGCATGACGGTCGCCGTCACGCTGTTCGCGCTGCTCGAGCTCTACAAGCAGGGTGAGGCGACCTGGATGCAGGACCAGCCGTTCGGGCCGATCGCGATCGCGCCGGTGGCGCGCGGGCCGGTGGCGCTGCGCGCGCTGGGGGGTGCGGCATGAGCCCGCTCGCCCGCACCGTCGAGGCGCTGCTGTTCCTCAGCCCGGAGCCCGTCGCGCCGCTGGACCTCATCGAGGCCGCGGGCTGCTCGGCCGACGAGCTGGCGGCCGCGCTCGAGGAGCTGGCGGTCGCGTTCGCGCCCGGTGAGCGCGGCCTCGTGGTGCGCGAGCTCGCCGGCGGCTGGACGCTGACGACGGCGCCGGAGACCGAGGATGCCGCGCGGCGCCTGCTCGCCAGACCGCGCACCCCGCCGCTGACGCCGGCGCAGGCCGAGACGCTCGCGATCGTCGCCTACCTGCAGCCCGTCTCGCGCCCGGAGATCACGCGGATCCGCGGCGTCAGCGCCGATTCGGCGGCCGGCACGCTGCTCGAGCGCGGCCTGATCGAGGAGTCCGGGCGCTCGCAGTTCGGCGCCGTGCTCTACCGCACGACGGCGCTGTTCCTGAAGCTCTTCGGCCTCGGCTCGCTCAGCGAACTGCCGGCGACCGAGCAGTGGGACCCGACGCCCGACGAGGAGGCCGACCTGCGCGAACGGCTCGTCCGCGCGGGCGAGGCCCGGTCCGGCGGGCCGGCGGCCGCCCCCCAGCAGCAGCCCGCCGAGGACGCGGCGGCGCTCAGCGAGTTCTGAGCGTCAGCCCGCCAGCGCCTTCGCCGCGAGCTGGCCGCAGGCGGCGTCGATGTCGCGCCCACGGGTGAGCCGGACGGTGGCGTTGAAGCCGGCCTTGTCGAGGACCGCCTTGAAGGCCCCGATCGCCTCGCGCGTCGAACCGTCGTAGATCGAGTCGGTCGGGTTGTAGGGGATCAGGTTGACCTTGAACTTCTTGCGGTCGAGCAGCTTCGTCAGCGCGAGAGCCTGCTCGTAGCGGTCGTTGACGCCGCCGAGCATCACGTACTCGATGAAGATCATCCGGCGCTTGGCCTCGTAGTAGCGCTCGCAGGCCGCGAGCACGTCCTCCATCGGCCAGCGCTCGTTGACCGGCATGATCCTGCTGCGCAGATCCTCGTCGGGCGCGTGCAGGGAGAGCGCCAGGCGCAGCGGCATGTCCTGCTCTGCGAGCGCGTCGATCCCGGGCAGCCAGCCGACCGTGGAGATCGCCGTGCGCCGGTTCGTGATCCCCAGGTCCGGCAGCCGCCGGCACGCGGCGAGGACGTGGTCGAGGTTCATCATCGGCTCGCCCATGCCCATGAAGACGCAGTGGTCGACCTTCGACATGCGCCGGAAGTGCAGCGCCTGGTCGACGATCTCCCACGCGGTGAGGTTGCGGCCGAACTTCATCGCGCCGGTCGCGCAGAACGTGCAGGTCAGCGGGCAGCCGGACTGCGAGGACACGCAGAGCGAGTGACGGCCGTCCTTGTAGCGCATCAGGACGGCCTCGACCGGGCGCCCGTCGTGGGTGCGGAACAGCGCCTTCACGGTGCCGTCCTGGCTCGTGGCCTCGTGCTCGAGCGTCAGCGTCGAGAACGGCACGGCGTCCGACAGGCGCTCGCGCAGGGCCTCGGGGAGGTCGGACATCGCGTCCCAGTCGCGGACGCCACGCGCCTGCCAGGCCCAGGCCTGGCGCGCGCGGTACGCCGGCTGGCCCTCGGCGTCGAGCGTGCTCTGGAGGAGGTCGAGATCCATGACGGTCTCCTATGGTGGCAGGGTCATGCGTCTCGCAAAGCATCTGGCCCACGCGGGCGTCGCCTCCCGCCGCGCGGCCGAGGAGCTCGTCTTCGACGGCCGCATCACCGTCGACGGGGCGGTCGTCACCGACCCCGCGCGCGACGTCACCGGCAGCGAGCGCATCGAGCTCGACGGCGAGCGCGTCGGCTCGATCTCCGCCGTGCGCGTCGTCTACGCGCTGAACAAGCCCCACGGCGTCGTCTCGACGGCGGCCGACACCCACGGGCGCCAGACCGTCGTCGACCTGGTGCGCGCCCCGGGCTCGCGCCGGCTCTACCCGATCGGCCGGCTCGACGCCGACTCGACGGGCCTGATCCTCCTGACCGACGACGGCGACCTGGCGCACAAGCTCACCCACCCGCGCTTCGAGGTGCCCAAGACCTACCGCGTCACGGTCGGCGGCCCGTCGCTGCGCGACGGCGTCGTGCGCCGGCTGCGCGAGGGCGTCGAGCTCGACGACGGGCGCACCGCGCCGGCGAGCGTCAAGCGCCTGGCCAACCACGAGCTCGAGATCACGATCCGCGAGGGGCGCAAGCGACAGGTGCGCCGCATGTGCGAGGCGCTCGGGCACCCCGTGCGCGAGCTGCGGCGCGTGCGCTTCGGCCCGCTCGAGCTCGGGCCGCTGCGCGAGGGCGCGTCGCGGCGCCTGACGCCGAAGGAGATCGAGTCGCTGCGCGCGGCCTCCGGCGGCGAGCCGTCGAAGTGACATGATGCCGCGCGCCATGCGTCTCTTCGCCCTGCGCGGCGCGATCACCGTCGACGAGAACGACCGCGAGGCGATCCTCGCCGCCACGACCGAGCTGATGCGCGAGCTGCTCGATCGCAACGCGCTGACGCCGGACGACGTCGTCAACTGCATCTTCACGATGACCGCCGACCTGGACGCCGAGTTCCCGGCCGTCGCGGCGCGCGCGATCGGCTTCGAGCGCGTCCCGCTGCTGTGCGTGCGCGAGATCGACGTGCCCGGTGCGATGGCGCGCGTGATCCGTGTCCTGATGCAGTACCACGCCGATGCGGCGCACGAGCCGCGCCACGTCTACCTGCGCGAGGCGCGAGCCCTGCGCACCGACCTGGAGAGTGCCCAGTGAGCGAGCCGCAGATCGTCGAAGAGGTCGTCGAGGGCGTCGGGTACACCGTCGCTCCGCTGGACGTGCTGGGCGAGGGCTACGGCTTTCGCAAGATCCGCAAGGCCCTGGGCGTCGAGGCGTTCGGCGTCAATGCGCTCGTGCTGCCGCCGCGCTACGAGGCCGGCGCCCACTTCCACGACGAGCAGGAGGAGCTGTACTTCGTGCACGCCGGCCTGATCGAGCTGGAGTTCGGCGACGGCACGGTGCAGCGCCTGGGGCCCGGCGGGCTGGCGCGGGTGGCCGCGACGACGGTGCGTCGCCTGCGCAACGTCGCACACGAGGACTCCGTCGTGCTGATCGTCGGGGGCAGGGGCGGCTACGTGGGCCGTGACGCGCACCTGCCCGAGGGCGAGCACCGCGCCGGCGGCCCGATCGACTGAGGTGCGGCACAATCCCTGGCGTGGCGATCGAATACTCCTCCCGCGTCAAGCGCATCCCGTCCTATCCGGCGGCGTCCGCCTACGCGATGCCGGAGGACGTCGCGCAGCTGGCCTCCAACGAGTCGCCCGACCCGCCGCTGCCGCAGGTCGTCGAGGCGATCACCCGCGTCCTGGGGGGTCTCAACCGCTACCCGGACCCGACGAACGCCGTGCTGCGCGGGGCGCTGTCGGGCCGTTACGGCGTCCCGGCGGAGCGCGTCGCGATCGGCAACGGCTCCTGCGACGTCCTGCTGGCGCTCGGCGAGGCACTGCTCGAGCCCGGCGCCGAGCTCGTCTACGCCTGGCCGTCGTTCTCGGTCTACCCGCACCTCGAGGCCGCCTCCGGCGCCACGGGTGTGCGCGTGCCGCTGGCCGCAGGCGATGTCCACGACCTCGATGCGATGCTCGAGCAGATCACCGTCGCGACGCGGATGGTGATCGTCTGCAACCCGAACAACCCGACCGGGACGGCCGTCTCGCGTGATCGCATCGCCGCCTTCGTGCAGCAGGTGCCGCGCAACGTCTGCGTGCTGATCGACGAGGCCTACTGCGAGTTCAACACGCTCGACGACCCAGACGCGACGCTCGACCTGCTGGAGCGCCACTCGAACCTCGTCCTGCTCCGGACGTTCAGCAAGGTCTACGGCCTCGCGGGGCTCCGCATCGGGTTCGCGCTGTGCGGCTCCCCCGATCCGGTGACGGCGGTCAACCAGGTCCGTCAGCCGTTCTTCTGCAATGCCGCGGCACAGGCCGCGGCGGTCGAGGCGCTGCGCCACCAGGACGCCGTCGCCGAGCGCGTCGAGCGTGCCGTGCTCGCGCGGGTCGAGCTCGAGGACGGCCTCGGCGAGCTGGGGATCGAGCCGATGCTCTCGCAGGCGAATTTCACGTGGTTCGAGCTGCCTCGCCGCGACGGGGAGACGACCGAGGAGACCGAGCAGCGGGTGCTCGCCGGGCTCGCCGCCGCGGGCGTCCTCGTGCGCTCCGGCGCCGCGCTCGGGCGCGCCGGATGGCTGCGCGTGTCGTTCGGGACCCAGGGCCAGAACGCCCGCTTCCTGGCGGTCCTGCGCGACCTCGTCTGACGGCGGGCGGGCTCGTTCTTCACAGCCGGCGGGCGATGTGCTTGAATCCGATGCGTATGAGCCGCAGGGCCCACAGCGCCACGACGTATGCGATCAGCGCCGCGCTGTCCGGTTCCGGCTACGCCTATCCCGCCTCCTGGCGATTTAGCTAGGCGCTCGGTCGGTCCCCGTGAGGGGCCGCCGCACCCTGGCCCTCGGGCCGAGCGCCGAACCACCGGAGCACGCACGCTCCTGACCGGGCACCAGCCCGTATCCCTGTCGAGATCGCCACGCATGCGAGAAGGAATGAACGAAGGATGTTGAT
>JADGPM010000314.1 GCA_017882425.1 Solirubrobacteraceae bacterium | reverse complement strand
TCAGCCGCGCCTGGCGGGCGCGCTGGAGGCGCAGGTCGGCCTGGATGCGCTGCAGGTCGGCGCGCGCGGCGTCGAGCCCCGACTGGATCTGCGACTCGCGCGTCTGGAGGGCGCCGATCCTCCCCTGCAGCCGGTTGATGCGCGCGGTCCACGCCGCGATCTGCGAGCTCAGGACGTGCTCGGTCCCCTTCTTGCGTCCGATCTTCCCCTGCGCGGCCTGGATCTTCTGCTGCAGGTCGCTGAGGCGCTGCTGGTTCGTGGCCCCGCTGGAGACGAGCGGCAGCGCGGCCCAGAGCAGCAGCGGGAGGACCGTGATCGCGATCAGGGGGCGCAGCCGCATGCGGCGCGGGAGGCTACGAGTCGGGCGGCTCATGGGTCAATCGGTTGGGCGACGCCTGCGAGGTGAGCTGACGGGCTCGCGCCTGACTGGCGCTACCCGAGCGGCGATGCTCGGGATTCGCCCCAGGGGTGGTGACCACCCCGGTGGGTCCCCCGCTTCCCGTTCATGTGCAGGGGAATTCGGCCTCCTGAGGCTACCAGGCCGCCGGTGGCGATCCGCCGTTCAGCATGCGTTTATGCACGGCGGCGAGAATGCGCGTCATGGCACGCTCCACCTCGACCATCGGCCGTGACGGCGGGCTCCAGGCGCGAATGCTCCTGACGATGTTCCTGCTCGGCCTGCTGTACGTCGCGTTCGTCGCGGCGCTGTTCGTCGCCGGTGCGGGGGCGCTGACGATCGCCGTGATCGCGACCGGCCTCCTGCTCGTCCAGTACTTCGCCTCGGACAAGATCGCGCTGGCGACGATGGGCGCCCGCGAGGCGTCCCCACAGGAGCAGCCGCTGCTGCACGCGACGATCGACCGCCTGTGCCTGCAGGCCGACCTGCCCAAGCCGCGCGTCGCGGTCGTCACCTCGCAGATGCCGAACGCGTTCGCGCTCGGGCGCTCGCCGAAGCACGCCACGGTCTGCGCCACGACGGGCATCCTCGACCTGCTCGAGCCGGCCGAGCTCGAGGGCGTCATGGCGCACGAGCTCTCGCACGTGGCCAACCGCGACGTCGCGATCATGACGCTGGCCGGGTTCTTCGCCTCGCTCGCCTCGATGATCCTGCAGTTCAGCTTCTTCTTCGGCGGCGGGGACGACGACGAGGAGTCGGGCATCTTCTTCATCGTCGTCGCGTCGATCGCGGTCTACGCGATCTCGTTCTTCCTCATGCGCGCCCTCTCGCGCTACCGCGAGTTCGCGGCCGACCGCGGCGCCGCCGTGCTGACCGGGCGCCCGAGCGCGCTGGCCTCCGCGCTGATGAAGATCAGCGGCCAGATGCAGCGCACCCCGCAGCAGGACCTGCGCGCCCACCCGGAGATGAACGCGTTCTTCATCATCCCCGCCAGCGCCAAGGGCTCCGTGATGAACGTGTTCGCCACGCACCCGCCGATGGACCAGCGGATCGAGCGCCTCGCCCGGATGGAAGCCGAGCTCCAGGGCACCGCGAGCGCCGCGCCGCTCGCGATCCCGGCGTAGTCTGACCCCATATGGGGCTCTTCGACGCGATCGGCGGACGGCGCAAGGTCAAGGCCCCTGCGCCCGACCGGCTGTTCGCGATCACGACGGCGTACGTCGGGCTGGAGTCCGCGCACGGCATCACGACCCGCGGCACCGCCGCGATCGTCTTCCAGCCGCTGGCGACCGGCGACTTCGAGCAGATCGTCGCCGACATGGAGGACGTGCTGCGCAGCACCGGCGAGGAGACCGGCTCGACCGTCGAGACCCACGACGACGCCTTCGGCTACCGCTGGATGGTGATCCGCGACCCCGACGTCGACGACCTCGCCGTCGGGATCAATGCCGTCAGCGACCAGCTCGAGCTCGACGGCTTCGGTGACCGGCTGCTCTGCGCCGTGTTCGCCTTCCAGGACGCCGGCGGCGCGCCGCTCTATTTCATCTACAACTACAAGCGCGGCGCGTGGTACCCGTTCTCGCCCACCGGGGACGCCCCGGACGCCCAGCAGCGCTCCACCGAGCAGGAGCTCAGGCTGCGCGCGATCGTCGGCGCCGAGCTGCCGATCGAGCCCGAGGTCTCGCGCTGGTTCCCCCTCTGGGGCATCCCGATCTGACGGGATAGGCTTGAGCCGACAACGAACGAGCAGAAGGAGCGCCAATGGCCGGTCTCGGCGGGCGGATGTCCACCGTCATCAAGGCGAAGGTCTCGAAGATCCTCGACAAGGCCGAGGATCCGGCCGAGACCCTCGACTACAGCTACCAGAAGCAGCTCGAGTCGCTGCAGAGCGTCAAGAAGGGCATCGCTGACGTCGTCACGGCCAAGAAGCGGCTGCAGATGCAGTCCTCCAAGCTCGAGGACTCCGTCGTCAAGCTCGACACGCAGGCGCGCCAGGCGCTCGCCCAGGGCAACGAGGAGCTCGCGCGCACCGCGCTGGAGCGCAAGAACGTCGCCCAGACGGAGCTCCAGTCGCTCGACACGCAGGTCGCCGAGCTCGAGGCCCAGCAGCAGAAGCTGACGGACTCCGAGAAGGCGCTGCGCGCCAAGATCGAGGCCTTCCGCACGAAGAAGGAGGTCATCAAGGCGCAGTACTCCGCCGCCGAGGCTCAGGTGCGCATCTCCGAGGCCGCCACCGGCGTCGGCGAGCAGATGGCCGACGTGGGGCTCGCGATGCAGCGCGCGGTCGACAAGACCGAGGACATGAAGGCGCGTGCCGACGCGGTCTCCGAGCTCGAGGCCGCCGGCACGTTCGAGGACCTCACGCAGCTCGGTCAGGGCGAGGACGACATCGACCGCCAGCTCAAGGAGCTCTCGAACAAGAGCGTCGTCGACGACGACCTCGCGAAGCTCAAGGCCGAGCTCGGCCAGGGTGCCGCACCCGGCGGCGAGCTGGGCGCGGGCGAGCCTGCCGTCGAGGGCACAGCGGAGGACGCCGAGCCCGCCGCCGCGCCCAAGCCCGAGGAGCAGGCGTGATCGTCCGGATCTCGGGGGAGGGCCAGTACCGGCTCTCCGAGGACGCGCTGGCGCGCGTCAACGAGCTCGACAACGCCGTCGTCGATGCCGCGCAGGCGGGCGACCAGGCGGCCTTCGCCGCGACGTTCGCCGAGCTGCTCGCCCTCGTGCGCGCCCACGGCGAGCGACTCGCCGACGACGACCTCTCGACCTCCGAGGTCATCCTCCCCCCGCCCGACACCACCCTCGAGCAGGCCGCCGAGACCTTCACCGGCGACGGTCTGATCCCGGACTGACGAAGCGGCGACCATCCGTCAGGCCGCCGGCGGAGAAGCCGTCAGCCACCTCGCGGAGCGAGAGATCGCCCCCCGAGCCGCGGGTGGCCTCAGGCGCCGCGAGATCCGCGATCAAAGACCGACAGGGTGACGCTGGCGGTATCCGGCGTTCGACCTGCGCAGCGGGCGCCAGCGCGGGCCCGCGAGGCCTCGCGGATCGTCGGCGGCGCTCGTGTCGAGTCGCAGCCCGGCGATCACGGTGTAGGCGTGCCCGGGGTTCGTGAAGATCGTGATCCAGGCCCCGCGCCCGGCTGCACCCCAGGACATGAACGACGAGGAGTCCAGCGGGCTCTTCAGCAGCGCGGCCCCGCCGAGCGCGTGCGAGACGGTGCCCGAGCAGTCGAACGCGGTGTCCTCGAAGCTGCGGTGCCCGCCGCCGTAGCGATAGGGCAGGCCGATGATCTCGTTCGCCGACCAGATCGCCTGCTGCACGGCCGGCGGCGCATCCTGCGGCGCGGCGGCCAGCCCGTTGGGCAGCATCTTGGCCTTGGCGCCGGCGACCAGCGGGACGAGCGCGGGGTTGGGCTCGCCGAAGGCCTGGCCCCCGCCGGGATCCTGCGCGGCCGCGACCGACGGCACCAGCATGCAGCAGCATGCGATCAGGAAGGCGGTCGTGGATGTGCGGAAGCGCACTCGGGCTCAGGTCTCGTTCGACGGCCTTCGGGGTTAGCTGACGGGCTGGCGCGGAACTGCGCCTCTCACGGATGACCGTGGGATTCGCCCCAAACATCTGGGTCCCCCGATCCCCACTGATGGGGATTCGGCCTTGCGGAGCGCAACTGTACAGAACTCTGCCGACGGAGGCTCCACGAACGTCGTATCAAGTTACCCTCGCTCGCGATGTCGCCCGCCGTCTCCCGCCAGGTCGCCGCGCTCGCAGCGGTCTGCGTGCTCGCCCCGGCCCTCGGGGCCTGCGGGGGCGGCGCGACGACCGGCACCCCCGCGGTCGGCGTGAGCACGACCGGCGCGTCCGCAGCGACCGGCGCAGGCGCCGCGCCGGCGGCGTACCCGGCGCTGGCGACGAAGAACACCACACGCATCAGCACCGCCGACAGCGTCGGGACCGCCGCGGCGACAGCGCGCATCGTCTTCCCGGGCACGGCCCCCGCCCAGCGTCCGGGCGCCGTGGCGCTGGCGGACGCGCGCGACTGGCGCGGCGCGCTCGCGGGCGCCGTGCTGATGGCCGCGCCGCTGCGCGCGCCGCTGCTCCTCACCGACAACGGCGAGATCCCGGCGCCGACGTCGCAGGCGCTCACGGCGCTCGCCCCCACGGGCGCCCCCAGCGCGGCCGGCGCGCAGGCGATCCGGCTCGGGACCGCGGGCGACCCGGGTGGGCTGCGCACCGTCTCGATCGCCGGCAGCGACCCGTTCACGCTCGCGCAGAACATCGACAGCTATCGCTCGCGCGTGGCGGGCGGTGCGAGCCGCGACGTGCTGATCGTCTCGGCCGACGCTCCGGACTACGCGATGCCGGCCGCGGCCTGGGCCGCGAAGTCCGGCGACCCGGTGCTGTTCACGGCGCGCGACACCCTCCCGCAGCCCACGCGCGCCGCGCTCACGGCCCACGCCAAGCCGCACATCTACGTGCTCGGGCCGGCATCGGTGGTGTCCGCCGCGGTCGAGCGCGACCTGTCCCGCTACGGGAACGTCACCCGGATCAGCGCGGACGGCCCGCAGGCCACCGCGGTGGCGTTCGCGCGCTTCGTCGACGGCGCGTTCGGCTGGCGGGTCGTCGACCCGGGCCACGGCCTCGTGTTCGCCTCCCCCACGAGGCCGGCCGATGCGGGGGCGGCCGCGCCCCTCTCGGCGAGCGGGACCTACGGCCCGCTGCTGCTCACCGACGCCCGCGGCGGGCTGCCGCCGAGCGTCGCCGCATACCTCCTCGACATCAAGCCCGGGTACTCGAGCGACCCGGTCCGCGGGGTCTACAATCACGGCTGGATCGTCGGCGACCCGGATGCGGTGTCGGTCGACACGCAGGCCACCATCGACGGCCTGCTCGAGATCGCCCCCGTCAAGCCCTGAACGAGCGAGCACCCGTGAGCGAAGCCGAGAACCCGAGCGTGCGCGAGAAGGACGGCGCCGACGTCACCGTCGATGACGTCCGGCACCTGATGGGCGCCTCGACGCCGCACTTCGCGCTGCAGCTGCGCAACCGCATCCGCCGCCTGATCCGCGGGCTCCCGGCCGACCATCCGGCGCGGCTGGAGGGTGAGCGCGAGATCGCCCGGCTGGACCGCCTCGGTGTCGAGGGCGAGCTGCGCGGCCACCGCGCCGAGCCCGGTCTCGAGCCGCTGGCCTCCGTCGACGACCGCGCCTGAGCGCGGTCATGCGCACCGGGATCTTCCTCGCCTACTGGCCCTGGTTCACACCGCAGGAGCAGACCGAGCTCGCGCAGCTCGCCGACGGCCTCGGCATGGACTCGATCTGGGTCGCCGAGGCGTGGGGCCAGGACGCCGTCTCCGTGCTCGGCTATCTCGCGGCGCGCACCGAGCACGTCGCGCTGGGCTCCGGGCTGATGCAGATCCCTGCGCGCAAGCCGACCGCGACCGCGATGGCGGCCTGCACGCTCGACGTCCTCAGCGGCGGGCGCTTCCGCCTCGGCCTCGGCCTGAGCGGCCCGCAGGTGAGCGAGGGCTGGTACGGCGTGCCGTTCGCCAAGCCCCTGACGCGCACGCGCGAGTACGTCGACGTCGTGCGCCGCACGCTCGCGCGTGAGCCCGTCCAGCTGCCGCTCGAGCAGGGCGCCGGAGAGCCGATGGGACTGGGCAAGCCGCTGAAGCTGCTCGCCAGGCCGGTCCAGGACCCGATCCCGATCTACCTCGGCGCGATCGGCCCGCGCGCCGTGCGCCAGGCCGGCGAGATCGCCGACGGCTGGCTGCCGTTCCTGCTGAACCCGCGCGAGCCCGGCGTCCTGATGGACGGGCTGCTCGAGGGCCTGGCCGCCGCCGGGCGCCCGCGCGGAGCGGTCGACGTGGCTCCCGTCGTCCCGGTCGCGATCCACGAGGATCTCGCCGAGGCGCGCCACCAGGTGCGTCCGTGGCTCGCGTTCTATCTGGGCGCGATGGGCGCCAAGCAGAAGAACTTCTACGTCGAGCTCGCCGAGCGCTACGGCCACGGCGACAGCGCGCGGGAGGTGCAGGAGCGCTTCGCCGCCGGGGATCGTGCCGGGTCGGCGATGGCGCTCACCGACGAGCTGATCGACGCCGGGACGATCGCCACGACGCCGGCCGGCCTGGACGCGCGGCTGGCCGAGTACGAGGCCGCCGGCGTCGACACGCTCGTGGCCATCCCCTGCGGCGACCGGCCGGCCGTCACGCGAGCGCTGGCGGCAGCGGCCGTCCCGGCATGACCGGCGAGCCGGTCCGCCCCAAGGGGATCACGGGCAGCGAGCTCCCGGGGCCGTACGCCGTCGGCGCCTACGCACGAGGGATGCGCGACTTCCTGCGCGCCCGCCCGCGCGTGCAGGTGTTCGGCGAGGTCTGGAACTTCAAGATCGCCCGGACGCGCGCGTTCTTCGAGCTGCGCGACGCCGACGGCGCCCTCCCCTGCGGCATGTGGCGCGACCGTCTCGAGGCCCTCGGGCTGCCCGACGGCGTGCTCGCCGACGGGACGCAGGTCGTCGTCGGCGGCGGCCCGGACTACTACCCGGGCAGCCGCACGGCCTCGCCGGGGTTCTCGTTCGACGTCAGCGCCCTGCGCGTCGCCGGTGAGGGCGATCTGCTGGTGCAGCTCGCCGAGCTGCGCCGGCGCCTGGACGCCGAGGGCCTGTTCGCACCGCAGAAGGCCCTCCCCCGGCCGGTGCTTCCCCGGACGATCGGTGTCGTCACCGGCGAGAGCGGCAAGGCGCGCGACGACGTGCTCGCCGGACTGCGCCGGCGTGGCTGGGCCGGGCGACTCGTGTGGGCGTTCGCACCGGTGCAGGACCGGCGCGCGGCGCCCGCGATCACCCGCGCGCTCCAGGACCTCGCGGCGATCGAGGAGATCGACGTCGTCATCGTCGCGCGCGGCGGCGGCTCGCTCGCGGACCTCTTCGCCTTCTGTGACGAGACGCTGTGCCGCACCGTCGCGCTGCTGCGCGTCCCGGTCATCGCCAGCGTCGGCCACCACACCGACCGCACGCTGATCGACGACGTCGCCGCCGTCAGCGCCTCGACGCCGACGCACGCCGCCGAGGCGGCCGTCCCGCTCGACGTCGGCGCCGCGCGGGCGCGGACGCGGACGTTCGCCGTGCGGCTCGCCTGGCACGGGCGCCGCGCCGTCGTCGAACGCGCGCGACATCTGGCGCGCATGGGCCGCGTCCCGGGTGAGCACGTCGCGCGCAACCGCCGCGCCCTGCACCAGCAGCTGCGCGAGCTGCGCGCGGCGGCGACGCGGCGGGCGGCTCGCGAACGCGAGATCACCGCCACGCGCGCCGAGGTGCTGCGGCGCAAGGCCGCGGCGGGCGCGGGCGCCGACGCGGATGCCCAGCGCCGCGCGCTCGAGGGCCTGGGCCTGGCGCTCGGGGCGCACGACCCGCGGCGCGTGCTGGACCGGGGCTACGCGATGGTCGACGACCGCGAGGGCGGCCTGGTGACCAGCGCGGCCCGCGCGCGCGAGCTCGGGGCACTGCGCGTCACCTTCTCCGACGCCTCCGTGGATGCGAGGATCGACGAGTGAGCGACGATGAGCTGACCTACGAGGCCGCGACCGCGCGCCTGGAGGAGATCATCCGGCGCCTGGACTCCGGCGAGGCCGGCCTGCGCGAGACCCTCGACCTCGTGACCGAGGGTCGGACGCTCGTCGAGCGCTGCGCCGCCGAGCTGGACGCGGTCAGCCGCGGCCTCGAGGAGCTGCGCCTCGACGAGCTCGTCGCCCGGCTGGAGCAGCAGACCCCCGACGCGCAGGAGGCGCCGTGAGGACGTTCGACCGCATCGCCGACCTGCCGCTCGAGATCGAGGGGTACGCGCTCGAGCCGCGCGCCCAGAACGTCTCCTCGGGCTTCCTGCGGCGCACGACGACGATCCACCTCTCCGGCGGCGGCCATGACGGCGTCGGCGAGGACGTCGCCTACGACGGCGACGACCAGGAGGCGCTGCAGCGCGCCGGCGCCGTGCAGCCGCTGGCGGGCACCTGGACGCTGGCGTCCTACTGCGAGCACGTCGAGGGCCTGGACCTGTGGCCGGAGCCCGCGCGCCATGCCGCATCGGTGGACTACCGCATCTGGGCCTACGAGTCGGCGGCGCTCGACCTCGCGCTGCGTCAGGCGGGCACGACGCTCCACGGCCTGCTCGGCCGCGAGCTGCGCCCCGTGACGTTCGTCTGCTCCAAGCGCGTCGAGGACGCCGACATCACCCCGCTGCTCGCGCTGCTCGAGCGCTACCCCACGCTGCGCTTCAAGCTCGACCCCCAGCCGGAATGGGACGACGCGCTGATCGAGCGGCTCGTCGCCACGGGCGCGATCGACTCGATCGACTACAAGGGCCTCTACGAGGGCACAGCGGTCGACGTGCCCGCCGACCCCGCCTTCTACCGGCGGATCGCCGAGGGCTTCCCCGACGCCTGGCTCGAGGATCCCAAGCTCACCCCGGAGACCGATGCCGTGCTCGTCCCCCACCGCGCCCGTGTCACCTGGGACGCCCCGATCCACTCCGTCGACGACATCGACGCGCTGCCGTTCGCGCCGCGCATGGTGAACGTCAAGCCCTCGCGCTTCGGGCCGCTGCGCGAGCTGCTGCGCGCCTACGACACCTGCGCCGAGCGCGGCATCGGGATGTACGGCGGCGGCCAGTTCGAGCTCGGCCCCGGCCGCGGGCAGATCCAGTACATGGCGGCGCTGTTCCACCCCGACGGGCCGAACGACGTCGCGCCGACGGGCTACAACGAGCCGGTCCCGCCCGACGGCCTCGCGGCGAGCCCGCTGCCGATAGCCGCGCACGACCTCGGGCTGCGCTGGGGATGAGCGCCACGACGCCCGCCACGCCCGGAGCGACGCTCCCGGGCTGGCCGTTCTCGTTCGTCGACCGCGTGCGCTTCGGCGACCTCGACGCGATGCGCCACCTGAACAACGTCGCGTTCCTGCAGTTCTTCGAGTCGGCGCGCATCGCCTACATCACGACCGTCGTCCCCTCCCACCGGCCGACCGACCCCGACGACGACTGGGGCCTGATCTTCGCCGAGTGCCACATCAACTACCGCTCGCCGGCGTTCTTCGACGAGGAGATCCGCACGCACGTGCGACCGGCGCAGCTGCGCCGGTCGAGCATGCGGATCGAGTTCCGCATGACGAGCGAGGGCGACGGGCGACTGCTCGCCGAGGGCTGGGGCGCGCTCGTCGGCTACGACTACACCGCGGGCGCCGCGGCGCCACTGCCGGACGTGCTGCGCGAGATCATGCTCGAGCAGGGCGCTCGGGAGGCATAGACGTCAGACGCCCAGGGCGGCGAGCTCGTCGCCCAGCCAGCCCATCAGCAGTCGCGCGTCGGGCATCTGCTCGCGGTCGGCGACGATCCCGAAGTCCAGCTGGCCGCAGTAGCTCATCACCGTGATGTTGAGGCCCATCCCGTCGGTGATGACCGACACGGGGTAGTTCGCGACGAGCCGGGCGCCGGCACAGTAGAGCGGCAGCGGCGGGCCCGGGACGTTCGAGATCACGAGGTTCCACGTCGGACGCCCCGGGCGGCTCGTCGAGAGCCGGAACGTCAGCTGCGCGGCGCGGGCGAACACGGCCGGCGGGATGAAGTTGTTGGCGTCCTGCAGCAGCTCGGCCGGGAGCGCGCGGTGGCGCTCCTTCATCTCAGCGAGCGCCTCGTGGGTGCGCTGCAGTCGCCGCACCGGGTCGGACTCGTCGGTGAACAGCGGGGCGCGCATCAGCAGGATGCGGTTGCCGTAGGTCCCGACCTGATCGCCGGTGCGCACCGAGACGGGGATCTGCGCGACGAGCGGCTCGTCGGGCAGCTCGTCGTGGGCCACGAGCCAGCGCCGCACGGTGCCCGCGCACATGGCGACGATCACGTCGTTGACCGTGCAGCCGTGACGGTTCTTGACGGCCTTGACGTCGTCGAGCGCCAGGCGGCCGAACACGAACCTGCGGTGGGCGGAGACGCGGCCGTTGAACGTCGTCTTGGGCGCGCTGTGACGTGTGCGGCCGCCCGCGGCGGACTCGCCGCCGAGCACGACCTGCTGCGCGCCGCCGGCCAGGCGCCCGAGGATCCCCGCGCCCGGCAGCGTGGCGAACGGCGTGTCCTCGATGTTCGGGATCGCGCTCGGCAGCGCGCGCAGGGCGCGCAGCGGGTAGAGCGGCAGGCCCGCGAGCCCGCGCCCGAGCATCTCCAGGTCGCTCGGCGCACGCTCGCCGCCCGGCGCGCCGTCGGGCTCCGGCAGCTCGCGGCCCGTCGGCTCGAGGTCGAGCAGCAGGCCCATGATCTCCGCACCGGACATGCCGTCGATCAGCGCGTGGTGGATCTTCGTGAGCATCGCGACGTGGCCGTGCTCGAGGCTGTGGATCAGGTAGAGCTCCCACAGCGGGCGTGCGCGGTCCAGCGGGCGCGCCATGATCCGCGCGACCTGGTCGGCGAGCTGGTCGTCGTCGCCCGGAGCCGGCAGCGCCAGCTCGCGCACGTGGTACTCGACGTCGAAGTCCGGGTCGTCGACCCAGTAGGGGTAGTCGAGCCCGAGCGGGACCTCGGCCAGGCGCCAGCGCAGCGGCGGCAGCAGCGGCAGGCGCTCGAGCACCAGCTCCTGGATGTCGGCGGCGCCGAGCGTGCCCGCCGGCGTCGTCGACGGGTCCAGGATCGCCAGACCGCCGACGTGGCCGGTCTGGCGCGCGCTCTCCAGCGCGAGGAACTGGTTGTCGAGACTGGTGAGCTGTCGCATGCGCCGATCCGCCGCGGGCGCAGGCGGTCAGCTCGTGCGCTGGATGAGCGTGCCCGTTCCGAGCCCGCCGCCACAGCACATCGTGACGAGGCCGAGCTCCTTGTCCTCGTCCTCGAGGCTGTGCAGCAGCGTCGTGATCAGGCGCGCGCCCGTCGAGCCGAGCGGGTGGCCGAGCGCCATCGCGCCGCCGCGGATGTTCACGCGATCCATGTCGGCGCCGTGCTCGCGCGCCCAGGCGGCGACGACGGGCGCGAACGCCTCGTTGATCTCCACGAGGTCGATGTCGCTCATCGACATCTTGTTGCGCTCGAGGATCTTGCGGGTCGCCGGGATCGGCCCCTCGAGCATCTTCACCGGGTCGCAGCCGACCGTCGTCTGGTCGACGATCCGCGCGCGCGGCGTCAGGCCGAGCTCCTGGGCCTTCTCGCGGGTCATCAGCAGCACGGCGGCGGCGCCGTCGGAGATCTGCGAGGCGTTGCCGGCGGTGATCTTGCCGTTCTCCTTGAAGGCCGGCTTGAGCTGGCTCAGCGACTCCAGCGAGGTGTCGGGCCGGATGCCCTGGTCGGTGATGATCGTCTGCCCGTCGATCTCCATGGGGATCATCTCGCGCTCGAAGCGACCCTCCTCGGTCGCCTTGTGGGCGAGCGCGTGCGAGCGGACGGCGAGCTCGTCGAGCTCGGCACGCGAGATCTCCCACTGGTCGGCGATCATCTCCGCGCCCAGACCCTGGCCGACGATGTTGTGCTTGTCCATGAGCTTGGGCGTGAAGGCCGCGCCGAACTCCTGCTGGGTCTTCATGCCCGCTGCGAAGGGGATGTGGCCCATGTGCTCGACGCCCGAGCCGATCACGACGTCGTGCACGCCGGAGGCGATCAGGGCCGCGCCGAAGTTCACGGCCTGCTGCGCCGAGCCGCACTGGCGGTCGACGGTCGTGGCGGCCGCCTCGATCGGCAGGCCCTCCTGGAGCCACGCGTTGCGCGCGACGTTGAAGGCCTGCTCGCCGAACTGCTGGACGCACCCGGCGATGACGTCCTCGACCTCGCCCGGGTCGATGCCCGTGCGCGCGATCAGCTCGGTGTACGAGCGGCCCAGCAGCTCGGCCGGATGGGTGTCCTTGTAGTAGCCCTTCTCCTTGTGCCCACGCCCGATCGGCGTGCGGACGGCTTCGACGATGACGACCTCGCGACCCTGCTGTGCCATGGGGTTCCCGCTCCTCAAGCTCGATTTCGTGGCAGAAGCGTACCGGTGGCTCCGCAGCGCGCCACGAGCGCGACTCTCGCTATGTTCCGCCCGCCTTGGACGAGCGGATCGCCATCGCCGGGAGCGGCGCCATCGCCTGCGGGCTCGCCGCGGTCGCGACCCGTGCCGGCGATGTGCGGCTGCTCGCGCGCAGCTCGGAGTCGGCCGCACGGGCCGGGGGCACGATCGCGCGCCACGCCGAGAAGCTCGGCGACGCGATGGGGCCCGGCGCCGTGCACGTCACGACCGACGCCGGCGATCTGGCCGATGCGACGGTGCTCGTCGAGGCCGTGGCCGAGGACCTCGCCGCCAAGGCGCGCGTGCTGGGGACGCTCGGCCGCGTCGCGGGGCCCGGGGCGCTGATCGCCACCACGACGTCGTCGCTGTCGGTCGGGGCGCTCGGCGTGTCGACCGGGGCGCCCGAGCGCTTCTTCGGCCTGCACGTCTTCAACCCGGTGCCGCGAATGGAGCTCGTCGAGCTCGCCTTCGGCCCGCAGGCCTCGCCGTCCACGCGCGAGCGCGCGGTCGCGCTCTGCGAGGCGCTCGGCAAGACTCCCGTCGTCGTCCCCGACACGCCGGGCTTCGTCGTCAACCGGCTGCTCTTCCCCTACCTCTTCTCGGCGGTGGCGCTGCTGCACGAGTCCGGCATGAGCGCGGCGGACGTCGACCGCTGCATGACCCTCGGCACCGGCCACCCGATGGGGCCGCTGGCGCTGCTGGACTTCATCGGGCTGGACATCGCCGCCGCGATCGGCTCGGAGATCGGGCACCCCGCCCCTCCCGCACTGCGCACGCTCGTCGCCGAGGGTGCGCTCGGGCGCAAGAGCGGCCGCGGCTTCTACGACTACTGACGACCGACCGGTGATCCCCGACCCGCGCGTCTACCGCATCGCGTTCTCCACGAACGTCGAGCGCGTGGCGCTCGCGCTGGCGCACAAGGGCATGAGTGCGCACTGGGTCGACGTCGATCCCGGCGATCGGGCACCGGTCGAGCGCATCAGCGGGCAGGACCTCGTCCCCGTGCTCGAGGCCGCCGGCGGCGAGGTCATCTCGGGCTCGATGGCGATCGTCGCGTGGCTCGAGCGCCGGGTCCCCGAGCCGGCGCTCTGGCCTGCGGGCGCCGCCCGGCGCGCCGAGGTCGACGTCTTCGTCGACTGGTTCGACCGCGTCTGGAAGGTCCCGCCGAACGCGATCGCCGCCGAGCGTGAGCGACTCGTGCCGGACACGACGCAGATCGCCGCCTGGAGCGCCGACCTCGCCGGCCGGCTGGCGTGGTTCGAAGGGCTGCTCGACGGGCGCGACTTCCTCATGGGCGACACGCTCGGCGCCGCCGACGTCTGCGCGTTCCCGTTCCTGAGGTACGCCGTGCTCGCGCGCGCGCCCGATGACGCCGACCCCTTCCACGCCGTCCTCGCCGAGCACCTGCAAGTCACCCCGGCCGCCCTCCCGCGACTCGGTGACTGGGTGCAGCGCGTGGACGCGCTGCCGCGGGCGTAGCCGTCGGCGCGCTGCTCGCCGGCGTGCCTGCTGCTCATCGGACCCCGCGTGCCGCCCATGCTCGTGCAGTGAGCACGAACGGGGCCCCGGGGAGTGCAGTGCGACAGTGTTCGCGCAGCTGGGCTTGGTGCTGCGCGTCGAGTCCGGTGACGTGTGCTCCTGCGGGGCCGACGCCGAGGGTGAACGGCTCCCACCATTCCTCGAAGCTCCGGTGCTCGACGCTCACAGACAGCACCGTCTCCTGGATCTCGCGCAGCCCGGCGGACTCGAGCAGGTGCGCCAGCTGTCCCTCACGGGAGCCCGCGAGCCGCGACTCGTCCTCGATCCCCGGGTCGAGCTCGCGCGCGGCCCGCCACAGCGGGCTGAGCGGGCCTCGTCCGCCGGCGTGATCCCAGACACAGGCCGCGACGACACCACCCGTCCGCGTGACGCGTCGCATCTCCGCCAGTCCCGCCGCCGGGTCCGACATGAAGTGGACGACGAGCTGCGCGAGCGCGACGTCGAAGGCCTGATCCGGGAAGGGGAGCTGCTCTGCGGACGCCTGCTGCACGTTGACG
>JADGPM010000313.1 GCA_017882425.1 Solirubrobacteraceae bacterium | reverse complement strand
GCGGTTGCGCGCGCGGGCCATGTCGATGAAGTCGATCACGATGATCCCGCCGATGTCGCGCAGGCGCAGCTGGTTGACGACCTCCTCGGCGGCCTCGAGGTTGGTCTTCGTGATCGTGTCCTCAAGGCCCGCGCCCTTGCCACGGCCGATGAAGCTCCCGGAGTTGACGTCGATCACGGTCAGCGCCTCGGCGTAGTCGATGATCAGATAGCCACCGCTCGGCAGATCCACGCGCCTGGAGAGCACTCCCTCGATCGCCTTGTCGACCTCATAGGCCTCGAACAGCGGCTCCTTCTCCTCCCACAGCTCGACGCGCTCGACCAGCTCGGGAGCGGTGCGGGTGAAGAACGAGACGAGCCGCTGGTACTGCTTCTCGTCGTCGACGACGGCGCGCTCGAAGTCGGCGCTGAAGATGTCGCGCACGACACGGACCGAGAGGTCGGCGTCCTGGAAGACGAGCGACGGCGCCGACTGCTGGGCGACGCGCTTGAGCAGCACCTCGTGGAGCTTGAACAGGTAGGGCAGCTCGCGCTCGAAGTCCTCGCGCCTGGCACCGTGCGCGGCGGTGCGGACGATCGCGCCCCCGCCCTTGAGCTCCAGGCCCTTGACCGCGCGGCGCAGGCGCTCGCGCTCCTTGTCCTCCAGGCGCTTGGACACGCCGATGCCCTCGCCGGTCGGCGTGTAGACCATGTAGCGGCCCGCGATCGTCAGATCCATCGACAGCCGCGCGCCCTTGGTCTTCAGCGGGTCCTTGACGACCTGCACGACGATCTCCTGGCCGGGCTTGAGGATGTCGCTGATGCGCTTGCCACCCTCCTGGCCGCGCCCGCGCCGCGGGATCTCGACCCCGGGCAGGACGATCTCGTCGATGTGCAGAAAGCCGTTCTTCTCCAGCCCGATGTCGACGAACGCCGCCTCGAGGCCGTCGAGCACGTTGTCGACGCGCCCGAGATAGATGTTGCCGACGATCGAGCGACTTCCGCGCCGCTCGATGTACAGCTCTGCGACGCGGTAGCCCGCGCTCGGGTCCTTCTTGCGGGCGGCGCGCGCGCCGCCCTTGGGGGCCGGTGTGCCGGCCTGTTCGAGCAGCGCGACCCTGGTCTCCCAGGGGTCCACGCTGACGTGCACTTGCTTTTTCACTGGTGCGTCACTCGCTTCCGATTCAGAATGTGAGCACCCGTCCCTTGCCCGCGGCTGCGGCGCGCCCCTGCGCGTAGATCGACTGCAGGAGCCCGATGGCCAGCATCGTCGCGATGATCGACGAGCCGCCGTAGCTCATGAGGGGCAGCGGGATGCCGGTGATCGGCATGATCCCGATGGTCATCCCGACGTTCACGAAGACCTGGAAGAGCAGCATCGCGACGATGCCGCCCGCGACGAGTGCGCCGTAGAGGTTCTTCGAGAGCGTGAGGATGCGCAGGCAGCGCCAGATGAGCAGCGCATAGAGCGAGAGGACGAGTGCTGCTCCCGCGAAGCCCCACCGTTCGCCGACAACGGCGAACACGAAATCGGTGTGGTGCTCGGGGAGGAAGTTGTACTTCGTCTGCGTCGCGTGATCTCCTCGGCCGGTCTTCTCACCGGAGCCGATGGCGATGCGCGACTGGTTCTGCTGGTAGCCCGCCTTGTCGGCGGTCTTCGAAGGATGGAGGAACGCCGTCAGGCGGTCCTTCTGATAGCCGTGCAGGATGCTGACACCGGCGGCCGGCAGCACGACGAGGCCGAGCGTGACCGCCACACAGGCGAGCGCGCCGAGCGCGGCGAAGTGCTGCCACGGCGCGCCGGCCACGAACAGGATCGTCAGCGTGATCGCGATGAAGACGAGGGCCGAACCGAGGTCCGGCTGCAACATCACGAGTGCTGCGGGAACCAGGCCCAGGAGCAGAATCCGGGAGGTCGTCCGCCGGTCGGCGAGTCGCCGTGAGGCGTCGACCATGAAGGCCGCGAGCGACACGACGAGCAGCACCTTCCCGAGCTCGGAGGCCTGGAAGGAGAAGAAGGGAAGGTCGATCGCGCGCCGCGATCCGCGCGCGACCGAGCCGAGCGCCATGACGGCGACGATCGAGGCGATCAGGAAGCCGTAGGTCGCGTACTTGAGCTCGCGCAGCCGCGAGTAGTCCAGGCGCCACAGCAGGGCCGCGGCCGCGGCGCCGACGGCGAAGTAGATCGCCTGCCGCGTCACGAAGTAGTGCGGATTGCCGGGAATGTCGTCGACGGTCGCGTCGGCCACCGTGATCAGCGAGCAGGTGATCAGGCCCAGCGTCGCGAGCAGCAGCACGGGGTCGAACGGCAGGCTGAGCCCACCGCTGCGCGGGACGGCGACCGTCTCGCTGCTTCCCGGCTGGATGGCGGTGCGCGTGCTCACTTGGTCTTCGACTTGCCGGGGCTGCAGGCGGCCTTCTGGCCGTACCAGTTCTTCAGCATCAGGCACGTGATCGGCGCTGCCGCCTGTGCCCCCCAGCCGCCGTCCTCGACGGTGGTCGCGATGACGATCGGGCGGGTCTTGTTCGGGACGAACGCGACGTACCAGGACTGGTCGGGCCGCGGCGGGCGCTGGGCCGTGCCGGTCTTGCCGAAGACCGGGTAGGCGCTCTGGTTCCAGCCCTGGAAGACGTCGGCGGACGTCCCGTCGGCCATCGTCGCCATGTGCAGCCCGTCGAGGATCGCCTGGCGGTCGCCCTGGTTCATCGTGACCTTGCGCGCCGGGGGTGTGTCGATCTGCTGCAGCGGGCTGCCCGTGTCGTCCTCGACGGCCAGGCCCAGGTGCGGGCGCACGACCGTTCCGCCGTTCTCCAGCGCCGCGTAGGCGGTCGCCATCTGCAGCGGCGAGGCCTGGACGTCGCCCTGGCCGACCGCGAGCTGGATGTTGTCGCCGACCGACCACGGCCGCTTGTCGGAGTACAGGCAGTTCGGCGGGCACTGGGTGTGGTGCTTGTGCTCGTACGCGATCTCCTTGGCGTTCTGCCGCGCGCGCCAGGCGCGGTCGGGGATCGTCCCGCCCGCCTCGCCGGGGATGTCGATGCCGGTCGGGTGGTCGAGCCCGAGCTTGCGCGCCCAGGTCTGGATCACGGGGCCGAGCGGGTTGGCCTCGCTGCCGAGGCGGTAGAAGAAGACGTCGGAGGAGATCTGGATCGCGCGTCGCAGGCTGACGACCCCGTTGGGCACCTTGCCGGCGTTGTAGAACTTCTGCGTGCCGGCGACGAAGACGCCCGGGTCGTCGACCGGCGTGTCCGGCGTGATGATGCCCTTCTGCAGCGCGGCGATCGCGGTGATCGGCTTGAAGGTCGAGCCGGTCGGGTAGGCGCCGGCGATCGCGCGGTTGAAGTCCGGCGCGCCCGCCTTGGGGCCGAAGATCGCGTTGTACTTCGCCTGCGTGATCGGCCGGGCGAGGACGTTCGGGTCGAACGTCGGGAACGAGCCCATCGCCAGCACGCGGCCGTTGCGCGGGTCCATCGCGACGAACGCGCCGGCCGTCCCGGTGCCCGAGCCGATGACGTTCGCCATCGCCGTCTGCCCCGTCTTCTGCAGGCCGAGGTCGAGCGAGGTGCGCAGCTGGTCGCCCGAGCGCGGCTGGCGCGCGAGCCGCGAGCTCTTGGCGCGACCCGAGGCGTCGACGGTGATCGTCTGCACGCCGTCGGTCCCGCGCAGGTAGCGGTCGTAGGTGTGCTCGAGGCCGCCCTGGCCGACGATCGCGCCCTGGTGGACGCCGCGGAAGGCCTGCGTGCCGAGCTGCGTCGGGCTGATCTGGCCGACGGTCCCGAGCAGCTGCGCCGCCGTCGAGCCGAGCGGGTAGCGACGCAGGTAGACGCGCTCGACCGCGATGCCGGGGAAGTCGCGCTGGCGCTCCAGCAGGTAGTTGCGGACCGTCGCCGGGACGTCGACCTTGACGCGCACGTTGGCGTACGGCAGCACCGCGAGCTGCTGGATGACGTTCTCCTGCACGCGTGCCGGCGCCACGCCGAGCGCGGCGGCCAGCCGTGCGAAGCGCAGCTTGAGCTCGGGCGTCGCCGGCGCGGGGATCGGGATCGGCTCGCCGCGGTGCCCCTTGGGCAGCAGCGCGCGCTTGCTCATCTGCTGCCCCCACGTGGCGGCGGCGTCGCGCTCGCCGGCGGGCAGGCGGCGCGGATCGAGCTGGATCACGGTCGCGGGGCGGTTCTCGACGATCGGCGTCCCGTTGCGGTCGACGATCGAGCCGCGCGGCGCGGGCACGGCAACCATCCGCACGCGGTTGTCGAGCGCCTGCTGGCGGTACTGGTCGCCGGAGAGCACCTCCAGGAACCAGAGGCGCAGGAAGACGATCGCGAACAGCGCGAAGGCGATGCCGCCGAGGATCGCCACGCGCAGCGCGAGCTGCGGCGTCGTCGGGGTGCCTGCGCGGCCGGGGCTGCCTGCGGGCTCGATCATGCGCGACTCAGCGGCGAGAGGCCGCCCGTCGTGTAGGCCCGCCGGCGGCGCCGGCGCGGATCCTCGGGCAGCGCCGGCAGCAGCCAGCGGCGCACGAGCGAGTAGACCGGGAACGCGATCACGGCGTTGATCCCGACGGTCAGCACGATCTGCCAGATCAGGTCGATGTCCATCGGCACGTCGTGGCCGAGCAGGAACTGCATCAGCGCGAAGCCGAGCTGCGCCACCACGGTCGCCGCGACGCCCACGACGATCGGGACGACCGCGCCCTGGGGGTCGCGCAGCTCGCGCAGGCGGCCGGCGCCGTAGCCGATCGTCAGGAAGATCAGCGAGGACATGCCGACGGTCTGCACGAGCGCGAGGTCGAGGAACAGGCCGACGGCGAAGCCGAACGCCGCCCCGGGCAGCGAGCCGGCGAGCAGACCCGCCGCGGCCACGACCAGCGGCGTGATGTCCGCGTTCGCGCCGAAGAGCTTCAGCTGCGAGATCGCCGCGATCTGGACCAGCACGGCGACGATGCCCAGCACGGCCAGGCGCCAGCTCAGTGAGCGCACGTCGGCGGTCATCCGCGGTTCCCGTTGACGCGCCTGGTCAGGACCTGGACGAACTCGAGGCGCTGCATGTCGGCGTAGGGGTCGACGTGGACCTGCTGGGTGTCGGTGCCCGCGTCGTCGACGCCGGTGACGACGCCGACCGGGATCCCCGGCGGGTAGAGCGACTCGTACTTGTCCGAGCTCGACGTCGTGCCGGCCGTCACGACGGCCATGCCCCTGTCGATCCGGCCGGTGCCCGAAGGCCAGTTGAACCGCAGGTCGCGCGGGCCGCCGGCGCCGGTCTGCACGATGCCCGGCGCGCCGGTCCTGCTGATGCGCGAGGGGACCGCGCTCGAGCTGTCGGTGATCAGCGTGACGACCGCGGAGTCCGATGCGGCGAAGGTGACCTCGCCGACGAGGCCGTCGCCCGTGATCGCCGGCTGGCCGACGCGGACGCCGTCGCCCGTCCCGACGTCGATGTTGATGGTCGAGTTCCAGATCGTCGGCGAGCCGCCGATGACCCGTGCGGCGACCGGCTTCGTGCCCTGCAGCCCCGCGCTCTGGTCGAGGCCGACGAGCTTCTGCAGCTCCGCGTTCATGCGCACCGCGTCGGTGCCCGCGATCGCGGCGCGGCGCAGCACGGCGTTCTGCTTCTTGAGGCCGGAGACCTCGCCCTTGGCGTTGATCGTGTCGCCGAACCACCCGAAGAGGTCGCGCACGGGCTTGAGCGCCCGGCTGGCGCCCTCCTGGATCGGAGAGACGACCTGCAGGACGCCGCGCTGGACGCTGTGGAGCCCACCACCCTGTGACTCACCGAAGTACGCGGTGAGCAAGAGCAGCGAGCAGGCGACGAGGAGCGCGAGGGCTACCCGGCGCCGGCGAACCGACTTGTCGTACACGTGAAGTTCTCCGGGAGGGGCATGTGACGGGTTCGCGCGGGCCTAGTAGCGCCGGCGGCGATTCCTCGTGTTGCGGTTTGCGCGATGGATGACCTCGAACTCCTCGAGCGAGCGACCGGATCCGACGGCCACGCACGTCAGCGGGGATTCCGCCAGGTGCGCGGGCATCTGGGTCTCCTGGCGCAGGCGCTCATCGAGTCCCTGCAGGAGTGATCCCCCGCCGGCGAGCATGATGCCGCGATCCATGATGTCGGATGCGAGCTCCGGAGGGGTCCGGTCCAGCGTCTCCTTGACGGCGTCGATGATCTGCGCGAGCGGCTCTTCGAGCGCCTGGCGGATCTCCTCGCTCGTCAGCACGACGGTCTTCGGCAGGCCGCTGACCATGTCGCGGCCGCGGATCTCGGCCTGGACCTCGTCCTCCATCGGGTGGGCGGAGCCGATCTCGAGCTTGACCTCCTCGGCGGTCTGCTGACCGATGAGGAGTTTGTACTCGCGCTTGGCGTAGTTGATGATCGCCTCGTCGAGCTCGTCGCCGCCGACGCGGATCGACTGCGAGACGACGATCCCGCCGAGCGAGATCACCGCGACCTCGCTCGTGCCGCCGCCGATGTCGACGATCATCGAGCCGGTCGGCTCGCCGACCGGGAGACCCGCCCCGATCGCCGCCGCCATCGG
>JADGPM010000068.1 GCA_017882425.1 Solirubrobacteraceae bacterium | reverse complement strand
GCGGCCAACCCGCAGCCCGGCGCGGCGCCGGCGCCGGTCGCCGCGTCCGCGACCTCTGCGCCCGGCACCCCGCCGGTCGCCACGCCCGCGGGAACGCCGGCCGCGCCCGCACAACCGGCTGCGGCGACGCCGACCGCTCCCGCCGCACCTGCGGCGCCGATCCCCGCCACGACGGCCGCCGTCGCAGGCGCGGCCGGCGCTGCAGCCGCAACCGCCGGAACGACCAGCGCACGGCCCGCCACACCGCCGCCCCCGGCTGCGCGCACGCGGCCACGGCCGGCCGCCGCGCCCGTGCGCGCCACGACCAGCGAGGCGGCACTCCCGGCACGCGGCAACGGCAACGGCGACGGCGACGGCGACGGCGACTCCGGCGGCTCGCGTCGCGCCCTGCTCGGCGTGATCCTCGGAGGCCTGGCGATCATCGCGATCGCGGTTCTGCTGATCACCCAGGTCTTCTCGAGCAGCAGCGGCTCCGACACGTCCTCCAAGCCGAACACGGTCGGCTCCGGCACCCCGACGACGAGCACCTCCGGCACGGCGACGACGAAGCCCACGGCCACGGTCGATCGTGCCACCACGCAGGTCGCCGTCCTCAACGGGACGACCGTCACCGGGCTCGCGCGCGGTGCAGCCGACAAGCTCACCACCGCCGGCTACAAGAAGGTCGGGCCGGTGACGACCGACACCTCCAACCAGGCGCGGCCGAGCACCGTCATCTTCTACGAGCCCTCCGCCCGTGCCGCCGCGCTGGACGCGGCCAAGGTCGTCGGGGTCGCGCGCAGCGCCCTCCAGCCCATGGACCAGAACACGCGCGTGCTCGGACAGAACGCGCCGGTCGTCGTCATCGTCGGCGCGGACCAGGCGCAATAAGTATCTCCGCCGCATGAGCGTCCTCTACCTCGCCCGCCACGGGCAGACGGCGTACAACGCCGAGGGGCGCTTCCAGGGCTGGTCGCCCGTGCCGCTCGACGCGACCGGCCGAGCGCAGGCGCTGGAGCTCGCCAGCGCCGTCGCAGCGGTCGCCCCGGTGACGCTCGTCTGCAGCGACATCGCCCGGGCGCGCGAGACGGCGACGATCGTCGGCGGGCGGATCGGCCTCCAGGCGGTCGTCGACGCGCGCTTCGCGGAGACCGAGACGGGCGACTGGACCGACCGCACCTTCGAGGAGGTCCTGGCCGAGGATCCGGTCGGCTTCGAGCGCTTCATCGCGCTGGATGCGGACTGGGGCTTCCCCGGCGGCGAGACCTTCGCCCAGCAGGCGGCGCGCGTGCAGGACGGCCTCGAGGACTGGCGGGGGCGCGCGGGCGCGCACCCGGTCGTCATCGTCTGCCACGGCAACGTCATCCGGCTCGCGCTGCGGGCGGCCGGCCGCGACGTGCCCGACCGGCCGGAGAACGGAAGCCTCGTCGCGCTGTGACGCGGATCGCGCAGGTCGTCTTCGGGGTGCTCGTCCTCGCGGCGTTCGGGGCGTTCTTCGTCGCGCAGAAGCTCAAGTCCTCGCCGTCCGTCGTGCAGGGCTTCACGCTGCGCTGGCCCGTGATCTCGCCCAACCACGACGGCCGCAATGACGCCCAGCGGATCCGCTTCCGCCTGAAGACCGCCGACGTCGCGGACGTCGCGATCGTGAACGACCAGGGCGATGTCGTGAAGGAGGTCGCCTCGGGCCTCAACCTGGGCGCCTACCGCTACCCGAGCCCGTCACCGGTCTGGGACGGCACGACGAGCAGCGGCCGCCCCGCACCGGACGGGACCTACCGCGTGCGCATCACGCTGCGCGACCAGGGGCGCAGCGTGATCCTCCAGGACGCCTTCCGCGTCGATCGCACGCCACCCACGGTGCGCGTCGTCTCCGTCGGGCCCGTGAAGCGCCCCGGCCCGGAGCTGCTGCCGCATCCGAACGGAGCGCCCGCGCGCATCCGCCTGAACGCGCCCGTGCGCCAGGGTCGCCTGCTCGTCTTCCGCACCGCGCCGGCGCCGGTCGCGCTCGTGCGCACGATCACGATCCCGGCGGGCACCACGACGGTGACGTGGAACGGCTCCGACGCCGCCGGTCGCCCCGTGACGCCCGGCACGTACGTCGCCGTGGCCGAGGGTCGTGACGTCGCCGGGAACATCGGGACCTCTGTGCCGCTGGGCTCGGACGGCAGGCCCGTCACGAGCTACGGGACGCGCCTGCCCGGCCATGGCGGGATCACGGTGCGCAGCCTCGCCGTGCAGCCCCCGCTGCTGCCCGCGGTCGCCGGCGACCGCGTGCCGTTCGGCGTCGACGCGCGCGGGCGGCGCTACACCTGGACGGCGCGCCGCGTCGGCGGTCCGACGATCCGCCGCGGAACGGCCGGCAGGCCGATCGTCCGGCTCAAGGCCCCGGTCGGCAATTCCGGTGTCTACCTCTTCCAGGCGCGCGTCGCGCAACGGACCGCGAGCGCCCCGTTCGCGGTCGACGACAGCGCTGCGCATCGTGTCCTGGTCGTCCTGCCCGTGATGACGTGGCAGGGCCGCAACCCGGTCGACGACGACGGCGACGGCCTGCCGAACCTGCTGTCCACCGGCCAGGGCGTGAAGCTCCCGCGCGTGCTCGCGAGCGCGCTGCCCGCCGGCTTCGCGGCCCACGAGGCGCAGACGCTGATCTGGCTGGACCGCGGCCGCCATCGCTACGACGTGACGACCGACGTCGCGCTCGCGCTCGGGACCGGTCCGACGCTCGCCGGCCACTCGGGCGTGCTGCTGGCCGGGGACACCGTCTGGCTGCCGCCGAAGCTCCAGGGGCAGCTGCGGCGCTTCGTCGTCGCAGGCGGGACGCTCGTCTCGATGGGCACCGGGTCGCTCGAGCGCCAGGCGCGGCTGACGGCCTTCCCGCGGCTCGTGCAGCCGACGCCGCCGGCGACCACGGACCTCTTCGGGAGCACGCTCTCGCCGCTGCGCGCGGGGACGTTCGACCTGACCAACGCCAAGGACGACATCGGCCTCTTCCAGGGCACCGGTGGGTTGTTCAAGGGCTTCCACGCGGTCGAGGAGACGACGTCGCCGGGCTCGGCGAAGCTCGTCGCCTCGGCGGTCACGGCGGACGGGCGCGCGGTGATCGTCGGCCTGCGCGTCGGCAAGGGCCTCGTGATCCGCTTCGGCGTGCCCGAGCTGGCCGCCCGGCTGCAGTCCGACACCGACGTCCAGGGCCTGATGGGGCGCTCATGGCAACTGCTCTCCCGCTGATCGCCTGCTCGGCGCTCGCCGCCGGCGCCATCGTCGTGCGCGGGTCCACCGCGCGCGCCTGGCTCATGCTGCTGGCGCTCGTCGTCGCGCCGGCGATCCTCGTCGTGCACGTCTGGGATGCCAGCCAGGTCGTCTCGCTGCGCCACCACGCCGCGATCGCCGGCGGCGGCGCGGCCCTCGGGCTGCTGGTCGTCGTCGCGCTCGCGGTGCTGTTCGCGCGCGTCCCCTCGGCATTCCCGATCGCCGCGGTCGCGACCGTGCCCTTCCGCGTTCCGCTGACCGTCGGGGGCGCGTCGTCGAACCTCCTGCTGCCGCTCTACCTCGTGGTCGCCGCGGGCGCCCTGGCGTGGGCGGCGCCGCGCATCAGCGGGCGCGTCGAGGATCCACCGGAGAAGGCGGGGGGGCTGGAGTGGGCGCTCGCGGCGACGCTCGTCCTCTACGCCGCACAGACCGCCTACTCGGCGGACACGGGCCGCGCGCTGGAGAACGTCGTCTTCTTCTACATCCCGTTCGCCGTGCTGTTCGTGCTGCTCGCCCGCCTGCAGTGGTCGCGGCGCCTGGCGGGGCGCTGCCTGGCGGTGCTGACCGGGCTCGCGGTGGCGCTGGCCGCCGTCGGCTACGTCGAGTACGCGACGCGCCACCTGTTCCTCAACCCCAAGGTCATCGCCTCGAACGAGCTCGAGGACTACTTCCGCGTCAACTCGCTGTTCTTCGACCCGAACATCTACGGGCGCTTCCTGGCGGTCGTGATCGTGCTGCTCGTCGCGTGGATGCTCTGGCGCCGCGAGCCGCGGCAGGTCGCGTGGGCCTCGCTCGTACTCGCCTTCCTCTTCGGCGGGCTCGTCCTGACGCTCTCGCAGTCGAGCTTCGCCGCGCTGCTCGTGGGCCTGGCCGTCCTGGGCGCGCTGCGCTGGAGCGTGCGCTGGGCACTGGTCGCGACCGCGCTCGTCGCCGTCGCCGCGGTGGCGGCGTTCGCCATCGGGACGAGCGCGTTCGACGGGGGCGGGTCGACGAACAAGGCCACGAGCGGACGCTCGAACCTCATCAGCGGCGGCGTGCGGCTGTTCACGGACGCCCCGATC
>JADGPM010000312.1 GCA_017882425.1 Solirubrobacteraceae bacterium | reverse complement strand
TCTTCGAGGGCGTCACGCGCGAGGTCGACGAGCTCCACTACGAGGCCTACGCCGACATGGCGGTCGAGGCGATGCGCGACATCGCGCTGGCGGCGATCGAGCGCCACGGGCTCTGCGCCGCCGCCGCCGAGCATCGCGTCGGCGTCGTGCCGCTGTCCGAGCCCAGCGTGATCGTCGCCGCCAGCGCGCCGCACCGCGGCGAGGCGTTCGCCGGCGCGCGCGAGATCATCGACGCGATCAAGGCGGGCGCGCCGATCTGGAAGCTCGAGGTCGAGGGCGACGAGCGACGCTGGGTGGACGGCACCCCGCCGCCTCAGGCGTAGCGGCGCAGGCGCGCCTGCAGCCGGGCCTTCACGGCCGGCCACTCGTCGTCGATGACGCTGTAGAGGGCGCTGTTGCGCCAGCCCGGCCCGATGCCCGGCGTCACCTGGTACTTGCGCAGCACGCCCTCGAACGTCGCGCCCATGCGCTCCATCGCGCTGCGCGAGCGCTCGTTGTGCTCATGCGTCTTGAGCTCGACGCGCTGGCATCCGAGCGTCTCGAACGCGTACGTGAGCTGGAGCAGCTTCGCCTCGATGTTCGCGCCGGTGTGCCACGCGGACGGCGTCAGCCAGGTCCAGCCGATCTCCAGTCCGCGCTGATCGGGGCGCAGCGTGAGGAAGCGCGTCGAGCCGATCGCGGCGCCGGTGCGCGCGTCGCGCGTGGCGAACGGCGCCTGGGTCCCCGCGGTCCCCTGCGCGAGGGCGTCCGTGAAGAAGGACGCCCACGCCGCGCGCGAGCTGCTCGGCGGCGGGGCCTGCATCCACGTCCAGATCTCCGGCGCTGCGCCGGCGGCCAGGAGCGGCTCCTCGTGCTCGGGGGCGAGCGGCTCGAGGCGCACGATGCGCCCCTCGAGCACGGGGTTCAGCGGTGCGGGCCAGGTGCTCAGACGGCGCCGCCCGCGGGGGCGGGCGCCGTCGGGTCCGCGCCCTCGCCGCCGGCGTTCTCACGCGCGAGCCAGTCCTCGGCCCGCAGCGGCTCGTCGCGACAGCGCTCGACGATGTTCAGCAGGTCGGACATCGAGGAGACCTCCTCGACCTGCTCCTTGATGAACCACTGCATGAACTGCTCGCTGGCGTAGTCGTTGTTGTCGCGCGCGATCGCGGCGAGCGCGTTGATCTGCGAGGTGACGCGCTTCTCCTGGTCGAGCGCGACCTGCACGGGCTCGACGATGTCGGCGAACGTGTTCTGCGGCCCATCGATGCCCGGGATCACCGGGGCGACGTCCTGATCGAGCAGGTAGCCGACCATCATCATCGCGTGGTTGCGCTCCTCGAGCGCCTGCGCGTAGAAGAACTCGGCCAGGCGCGGGAGGGTCTGCGCGTCGTAGTAGACGGCGAGCGCCACGTACTGCTGGTGGGCGGCGAACTCGTGCGCGATCTGCTCGTTGAGCTTGTCGACGAAGGGCTGTGCGGGCATGGCGCCCATCCTACGACGAGCGGGCACCCGCCCAGCTCTACGGCTGATCGTCCTGGCTCTGCAGGACCTGGATCCCGTCGGCGGGAGCCTCGACGCCGTACTGGCGCCAGATGATGTTGACGCTCGGCCCGGGGCCGGCGATCGCGGCGCCCGTGGCGAGCGCGCCGTCGCTGCCCTGCAGCGGCGCGGAGACCGTCGCGGCCGGGGCGAAGACGCCGTTCTTGGGGGCCTTGGCGGCCTGCCAGCCCTTCGGTGCAGAGAAGATCACGGCTGCGCCGCCGCCCGGCCGCGCGGTGATCGCCGGCGCGCCGACGCCGGCGCCCTGCCCGAGCGTCGTGAGCTTGAACGTCGCGCCGACGGCCGCCTGTGCGACGACGATGCGCGTCGCGGCGCCCGTGCCCACGCGCCACGTGACGAACGCGCGGCCGAGCTCGTCGACCGCCGCCGCGATGTTGCGGATGCCGACCTTGCCGCCCGCGCTGATCGGCAGCGAGAGCGAGAGCCTGCCGGGGCTGCTGCGCCGCACGACGCGCACGCTGCCGTCGGAGTCCTCCCAGGCGACGATGCCGTTGCCCAGGTGGCCGACGGCCGCGGCGATCGGTGCGCCGACGCGCGCGCCGCCGAGCAGCTGCGCGCGCTGCGGGACGCCGTTGTCCGCGATCCGCGAGGCGACGGCCTTGTGGCCGGTCACCCACGCGACGACCGGGCTGCCGTCGGTGCCGATGCCGACCGACGGCTGGCTCAGCGAGCGGCTGCGGAAGAAGCGCGGGACGCCGAACCGCGTGCCGGGCAGGCGCGTCACGATCGCGACGCGGCGCTTCTTCGTCTTCGGATCGGTCGTGCCGATCGCGACGATCCCCAGGCCACCGTCGGAGATCCCGACCGCCGGCTGGGTCATCGGGCTGAAGCGCCCGCCGACGAGCGCGACCGGGGGGGCGAAGCCGAGCGACGCATCGTCGCGCAGGAGCACGCTGACGAGCGAGGAGGACCCGCTGTCCCAGCGGATCGCGATCAGGCCGGCGCCGTCACCGGCGGCGGCCGCCGACGCCGCGCCGACGCTCAGGCCGGAGACCGTCCAGGGCGCGGGCAGCTGGGGCAGCGGCTCGGGCGCGGCCCAGGCGAGCGAGATCTGCGGATCGCTCGCGCTCGTCAGGTCGCGCTCGACCAGCGACAGCGGCTGGTCGGGCGTCCCGCCGCCCACGACGGCGAATGCGTTGCCGCTCGGATCACCCGCGACCGCGTACGCCTTCGAATCCCCGTTGACGTAGATCGCGCTCGGCGGGCTCCATGCGTGGGCGACGGGTGCCACGAGCACGAACAGGACCGCCG
>JADGPM010000311.1 GCA_017882425.1 Solirubrobacteraceae bacterium | reverse complement strand
GAGGCAGGTTCTACAGGACTGCCCGGCTCGGCATGGATAGGTTGGCGCCATGTCGATGGACGATCTGGAGCAGGGTGTGCAGAAGCTGCGCGAGGACGGCGCGGGCGACGCGGTGATCGCCGCGTTCCGGGGAGCGGCCGAGAGGCTGCGCACCGGCGATCGCGGCGTGCTGCGCGAATCGGACATCGAGCCGGTCCGGGACCTGCCCGACTCAGGCGCGCTGCCCGACGCCCCGGCGGGCGTCGCGGGCCTGCTCGACCGCACCGTCGTCCTCAAGCTCAACGGCGGACTCGGGACGAGCATGGGCATGACCCGCGCGAAGTCGCTGCTCGAGGTCAAGGACGGCCTCAGCTTCCTGGACATCAGCGTCCGCCAGGTCCTCGGGCTTCGCCGGCGCTTCGCCGACGGCGCCCCGCGGCTGCCGCTCGTGCTCATGAACAGCTTCGCCACGCGCGCGGACTCGCTCGCCGCGCTCTCCGAGCACGAGGGCCTGTCCGCGGACCTGCCGGCCGACATCGTGCAGAGCCGCGTGCCGAAGCTGCTCGACGACGGCAGCCTGGCGCCCGTCAGCTGGCCGGCCGACCCCGAGCTCGAGTGGGCGCCGCCCGGCCACGGCGACCTCTACCCGGCCCTGGCCTCCTCCGGCATGCTCGCGGCGCTGATCGAGCGCGGCTATCGCTGGGCGTTCGTCTCGAACGCCGACAACCTCGGCGCCGTGCTCGATCCGCGGATCCTCGCCTGGTTCGCCGCGCAGGAGATCCCGTTCCTGATGGAGGTCGCCGATCGCACGGCCGCCGACCGCAAGGGCGGCCACCTCGCCCGGCGCGCGGGTGGCGGCGGGCTCGTCCTGCGCGAGGTCGCGCAGACCGACGAGGCCGACCTCGACGCCTTCCAGGACATCGGCCGGCACCGCTTCTTCAACACGAACACGATCTGGCTCGACCTCGGGGCGCTCGCGGCGCGGCTCGAACGCGACGGCTTCCTCGATCTGCCGATGATCGTGAACCACAAGACGGTCGACCCGGCCGATCCCGGCTCGCCCGCGGTCGTCCAGCTCGAGAGCGCGATGGGCGCCGCGATCGACGCCTTCGACGACGCGCAGGCCCTGCGGGTGCCGCGCTCGCGGTTCATCCCCGTCAAGACGACCGACGATCTGCTCGTCCTGCGCTCCGACGCCTACCGGCTGGCGGACGACGCGCGCGTCGTGCTGGCGCCCGAGCGCGGTGGCGACGCGCCGCTGGTGCGCCTGGATCCCGAGTACTACAAGCTCGTCGCGGACTTCGAGCGGCGCTTTCCCGCCGGCCCGCCGTCGCTCGTCGCATGCGACGCGCTCAGCGTCAGCGGCGACGTGCGCTTCGGCCGCGGCGTCGTCGTTCGCGGGAGCGTGACGCTCGACCGCGGCGTCGGGGCACCGGCCACGATCCCGGACGGGACCGTGCTCGAGGGTGCGTCGTAGCATGCGGCGCGTGAACGTCGCGGCTCGGGCAACGCTGCAGTCCGGGGAGTCCGCCGAGCGTGGCCGAGCGGCTCGCCGGACGGCGCCGCGCTCCGCACACGGCGACTGGGCCCCGGCGGCGGACCGGCCCGATCCCGTCGCGGTGCTCGCGGCCCAGGCGGCCACGCGGGTGCAGGAGCTCGTGCCGATCCGCTACGGCCGGATGCTCGTCTCGCCGTTCACGTTCTACCGCGGCGCCGCCGCCGTCATGGCCGCCGATCTCGCCGCCACGCCCGACTCGGGCATCGTCGTGCAGGCCTGCGGCGATGCCCACATCTCGAACTTCGGCGGCTTCGCAGCCCCGGACCGCAGACTTGTCTTCGGCCCGAACGACTTCGACGAGACGCTGCCCGGGGCGTGGGAGTGGGACGTCAAGCGGATGGCGGCCAGCGTCGAGATCGCCGGTCGCGACATCGGGCTCCCGGCGGGGCGCCGCAGGCGGATCGTCGGCGCCTGTGTCCGGGAGTACCGCGAGGGGATGCGGGGCTTCGCCGACGAGAGCCATCTCGACGTCTGGTACGACCGCCTGACCGCGAGTGAGCTGGTCGACCGGTTCGGCGGGAAGCTCGGCGCCAGAGGCCGGATCTCGTTCGCCAGGCCGTTCGCGAAGGCGCGGCGCAAGACGAGCCTGCGGGCTGTCAGGAAGCTCACCGAGCGCGTCGACGGCGAGCTGCGCTTCCGCAGCGTCCCGCCGCTGCTGGTGCCGTTCCGCGAGCTGTTCGACGCGGACGACGCTCGCGACGAGGCGGTCTACATCCGGAAGCTGCTGGACGAGTACGCCGCCGGCCTCGACGTCGACCGGCGCTACCTCTTCGCGACGTACCGGTTCGTCGACATGGCGCGGAAGGTCGTCGGCGTCGGGAGCGTCGGCACTCGCGCCTGGGTCTTCCTGTTCGTCGGCCGCGAGGGCAAGGACCCGCTCGTCCTGCAGGCGAAGGAGGCGCAGGCCTCGGTGCTCGAGCCCTATCTCGGCGCGAGCGAGTTCGAGAACCACGGCGAGCGGGTCGTCCGGGGCCAGCGGATCTCGCACGCGGCGAGCGACATCTTCCTCAGCTGGCAGCGCAGCGAGGGGCTCGACGGCGAGCAGCACGACTTCTACGTCCGCCAGCTCTGGGACTGGAAGGCGTCCATCGACCTGTCGACGATGAGCGAGTCGGGTCTGCACGCCTATACGCGGGCCTGCGGCTGGTCCCTGGCCCGCGCGCATGCCCGGTCCGGCGACCGGCTGGCGATCGCGGCGTACCTGGGCACCGGCTCGAGCTTCGACGACGCGATCGCCGGCTTCTCCGCGGCGTACGCCGATCAGAACGAGCGTGACCACCAGCGACTTGCCGAGGCGGTGGCCACCGGCGAGGTCGTCGCCGAGTCCGGCATCTGACCGCAGCGGCCTACGGCAGGCGGCCGAACCAGCGCATGCTCAGGAGCCCGGCGAGGAGCACGAGGACGAGCGCGCCGCCGGCGAACCCGGCCGTGATCTCGCGCTTCTCCTTGTGGCTCGCGATCCGCGAGCCGAGCTTGCCGTAGACCGTCGAGAGCTTCTTGGAGTCCGCCGCGGTGAACGCGCGGCCGCCGGAGGTCTGGGCGATCTGGCGCAGTGCCTCGGGGTCCGGCGGCACCGGCACGGACTCGGGGACGCCCAGCGGGCCGCTCACCGTCAGCGAGCCGCTCTGCGTGCCGAGCGCGACGGTGTAGATCGGGATCCTGGCCTTCTTGGCGGCCTGCGCCTGCGTGATCGGGTCGATGCCGGACGTGGCCTTGCCGTCGGAGAGCAGGACGATCGCGCTCGGGGTCGGCTTCTTGGCGTTCGGCTCCCTGAGCGCCTGCAGCGCCGCCTGGATGCCGTTGCCCGTCGCCGTGCCGCCGGCGGCGCGCAGCGCCTGGATCCCGCCACGCACCTGGTTGTGGTCGGCGGTCGGGCGGGAGATCGTCTGGGCGGTGTTGGAGAACGCGACGGCCCCGACCTTGATGCCCTTGGGGAGCTTGTCGATGAACGCGCTCGCGGCCTGCTGGGCGGCGGCGAGGCGGTTCGGGGTGACGTCGGTCGCGGCCATCGAGGTCGACACGTCGGTGACGAGCATGATGTTCGCCTTCTCCGTCGAGACGGCGACGGAGGCCTGCGGGCGCGCGAGCGCGACGGCCAGCGCGGCGAGCGCCAGGCAGATGAGCGCGGCCGGGAGGTGCCGGCGCCAGCCCGGCGACTTCGGCGCGACCGATGCCAGCGTGTCGAGTGCGGCGAAGCGCACCGCGTAGCGCTGGCGGCGGCGCTGCGCGATGAGGTAGGCCGCGATCACGAGCGGCACGATCACGAGCGCGAGCAGGTAGACCGGGTTGTGGAAGCTCATCGCAGTGCCTCGCGCAGCGGGCGCAGCCAGTCGGCGTCGGTGCTCAGCACGGCGTGACGCGCCCCTGCGCGGCGGATCGCGGCGGTCGTCGTCGCCTGGCGGCGCGCCGCCTCGTGCGCGAACTGCTCGCGGACGCGACGCCGCGAGGTGTCGACCTGCAGCTGGCGGCCGGTCTCGGGGTCGACCAGCCAGAGGTGGCCGACGTCGGGCAGGTCGCTCTCGCGCGGGTCGCGGATCTGGGTGACGAGGGTGTCGTGACGCCCGCGCAGCGCGGCCAGCGGGGCGCGCCACGGCGGATCGTCGGCGCCGGCGCCCTCGGACATGTCGGACACGACGACGACGAGCCCCGGCGTGCGGGCGAGCGAGCCGGTGTGGGCGAGCGCCTTCGCGAGGCCCTCGCCGGTCGAGCCGTCCGCGCCGACGCCCTCGTCCAGCGCGCGACCCAGGCGGGCGAGCGCGCCGCGGCCGCCGTGCGGCGGCAGGATCAGCGGGCGGCCCGCGCCGAAGCGCAGCAGCGCGAGGCGGTTGCCGCGCCGGACGGCGAGGCGCCCGATGACGCGCGCGACGCCGTCGGCGACGTCGGCCTTCAGGCGCTGCGCGGTGCCGAACGCCATCGAGGCGGAGATGTCGAGCACGACCCAGGTCGTGAGCGTGCGCTCCGGGACGTGCAGGCGCACGTGCGGGATCTGCGTGCGCGCGGTCGCGGCGGGGTCGAGCAGGCGCACGTCGTCGCCGGGCTGGTAGGGCCGCAGCTGCGCGAGCTCGCTGCCCGGGCCCAGGCCCGAGGCGCGCTGATCACCGGGCATCAGCCCGGAGACGCGGCGGCGCAACGCGAGGTCGAGCGCGGCGACGACCGCGGGCGGCGTCGGTCCCGGCCCCTGGCTGCCCTTCGGCGGGGCGAGCGGCGCGGCGCCGCTCACGCGTCGCCCCGCGCGAGGTCGATCTGCGGCGCCGGGACGGTCTCGAGCACGCGGACGAGGACGTCGTCGGTGCTGACGCCCTCGGCGAGCGCCTCATAGCCCAGCACGATGCGGTGACGCAGGACGTCGTGCGCGACGGCGGCGACGTCGCTCGGGACCACGTGACCGCGGCCGCGCAGGAGCGCCAGCGCACGACCGGCGTGCACGAGCCCGATGGGCCCGCGCGGCGAGGCGCCGTACTCGATCAGCGGCCCGAGCTCGGCCAGGCCGTGGGCGGCGGGGTTGCGCGTGGCGTCGGCGAGTGCGACGGCGTAGGCGATGACCTCGCGGTCGACGATCACGGTCTCGACGGCCTCACGATGGCGTGCGAGCCGGTCGAGCGAGAGCACCTCGCGCACGTCGGCGCCGGCCCCGAGCGAGCGGCCGACGACGGCGGCCTCCTCACCCGGCGACGGGTAGCCGACGAGGACCTTGAAGAGGAAGCGATCGGTCTGCGCCTCGGGCAGCGGGTAGGTGCCCTCGGACTCGATCGGGTTCTGCGTGGCGAGCACGAGGAAGGGCTCCGGAACGCGGTGGCTGACGCCGCCGATCGTCACCTGGTGCTCCTGCATGACCTCGAGCAGCGCCGACTGCACCTTCGCCGGGGCGCGATTGATCTCGTCCGCCAGCAGGAAGTTGCCGAAGACCGGGCCCAGCTCGACGTCGAAGGACCCGGTGTCGGGACGGTAGATGCGCGTGCCGACGAGGTCGCTCGGGACGAGGTCGGGCGTGAACTGCACGCGTGTGAACTCGCCGCCCAGCACGCCCGCCAGCGTCTTGACGGTCAGCGTCTTGGCCAGGCCGGGAACGCCCTCGAGCAGGACATGTCCTCCGGCGAGCAGCGCGATCATCAGCCGCTCGAGCATCGCGTCCTGCCCGACGATGACGCGCTTGACCTCGAACAGCGCGGCCTCGAGGTCCTCGCG